>JAJTCI010000072.1 GCA_021323155.1 Chitinophagaceae bacterium
CGGAACTGAAGAAGATGTTCCTGGAGATCTTGCAAAACCCGTCACTTGCAGGCAACGCGGCCAACTTCGCGCGCGAGTCGTTATTGAACGAGCCCGCGCACCACATGAACGGTGATATGTTGCCTGCCATCCCGCAACCCGCGGTAGTACCGGGTTATGCGCCGCAGCAGGCGCACGAGCCGGTGGTGTTGCATAACGACGCGATCCATCACCACGTAGAAGTAGAGGAATCGCTGAACATCATGGACAAGGAAAAAGAGCTGATCATAAAAGCGCTGAAGAAACACAGGGGCAGGAGAAAAGACGCGGCGGCGGATTTGGGTATCAGCGAAAGGACCTTGTACAGGAAGCTGAAGGAGTATGATATTGAGGAGTGAGAAGCAGATGTTAGATATTAGATATTAGATGTCAGACAGTGAAAGGTGAAAAGTCAAAAGGCAGAAAATTATATGCGGAAGGCGAAGAAAATATTGGTGTTGATGAGTGTCGCGGTGGCGGCATTCGTAATAGCGCCTTCCTGCGGGATATATAGCTTCCGCGAGAAGGGCACGTTGCCGCCGGACATCAAGACCGTGAAGGTGCACGTGTTTGAAAGCCGTGCGCGTTATACCAATACGCAGTTCCCCACCAGGTTGAAGGATGCGCTGGAACTTAAAGTAGTGCGGCAGACGCGCCTTAGCCGCAGCAACAGCGAGGACGCGCATTACCAGATAGAAGGTTACGTTTCCGGGTACGATGTTAATCCCTCCGGGATCTCTGGCCAGACGACAGCCACCGAACGTTTAACAGTGAGCATTCACCTCACCGTAAGAAATACACTGCATGGCAAGACCGAAGAATATGATGTGAGCCGCAGTTTCGATTATCCCGCCAATCTCACCCTTCAGGAAGCCGAAGTGCGGCTGCTGGATGAAATGATCCGTAACCTGAGCGATGAAATTTTCAATCGCATCTTCTCCAACTGGTGAGCAAGCCGTATTTTCACCCAATGAACGCGGCACTGGAAAAGGTATTATTCCAACTGACAGGAAAGAAAGACATTAATGATGCAGGCCTTGAGGAATTGCAAGAGATCACCCGGGCATATCCATACTTCTCACTCGGCCATTTACTCTTATCCAAAAAACTGAAAGCATCGGGACATGAATCGTTCGCCACGCAGGTGCAGCGTACGGCTGTGTATTTCAATAACCCGTTGTGGCTGGATTACCAGCTCCGGGAAGAAAGGCCTGAAATAAGATTACCGCTGAAAAACGACAACGAAACAAAACCATTGCTGAACCGCGTAATAATAGAAGAGCAGGCGTCGCAGGAAATAGAAAGACAGGAGCGCGAGGACGCGAGGCATATACCAGAAATAAAAGTGAACACTGCGCAACCGGTGCAGGAACCCAATGCGGCCGATGCAACGGAAGAAATGGAGCGACACCCCGTGGAGGAAGCAGTGGAAAAACTGGGAACGATGATCACAGCCGGGCCGGAGGAAGAGCGCTACGCGGCAGACACTACCGAAGCGGTTTTGCACCAGGCGAAACAGGAAGAAAGGCAGAAAGAGGTGATCAGTTCGGTGCTGGAAGACCAGCTGGCGGAATTCAGGAAACCGGTGGCGCCCGACGCGGAGTTGAAGATCATTGGCGAACCCTTTCATACGGTGGATTATTTCGCCTCGCAGGGCATTAAGGTGGATTTAACGCAGCCGCAGGATAAGCTGGGTAACCAGTTACGGAAGTTCACCGACTGGCTCAAACAAATGAAGACTGTACAGACCGAAGCCAAAGACCTTGGTACCGACCCGGAAGTGGAAAACATGATACAAGGCATAGCAAAAACTTCTAATGAAACGCGGGAGATCGTCACCGAGACGATGGCGGAGGTACTGGTAAAGCAGGGCAAGACCGATAAAGCCATCCAGTTATTCATCAAATTAAGTTTTTTGGATCCGTCCAAATCTGCTTACTTTGCCGCCAGAATTGAACAATTAAAAGGCATTTGATTATGGTACTTTTCCTGATATTGGTGGTGGTTGGTTGTGTAGGACTTGGATTCGTTATCCTGGTACAGAATCCCAAAGGTGGCGGGCTGTCTGGTAATATCGCCGGTTTCAGCAACCAGTTCATGGGTGTGAAGCAAACGACCGATGTACTTGAGAAAGGCACCTGGTTCTTCGCTACGTTCATCGGCATACTGTGCATGTTGTCCGTTTTATTCCTGAAAGACTCCGGCACCTCTGACCGTCCGAATTACAATCCGAATGCAGCGCCGGTTCAGCAACAGGCTCCGCCTTCGAATCCGCCGCAATAACCGATCTAAATTTATATAGCCCTGCCGCGACCCGGCAGGGTTTTTTATTTATTTTCACCCGTATGAGAACCTTCTTAAAAATAGTGCTGGTTGTATTGATATTAGTGATCGCACTGGCGACCTGGCTGGTGTTTGGATCGGCCACCGCGTTCAATGCGAAGAGCAAATACCTTTACATACGCGAGGGCAGGAATAACAAAGATTCATTGTTGTCGATATTGAAGCGCGGCGATTATATGGGCAATACCAAAACGTTCTCGCTGCTCGCAGACAGGCTGGATATGTGGAGCCGGCTGAAGCCCGGTAAATACGAGGTGAAGAAAGGCGCGAGCGCTTTATCACTGGTGCGGATGCTGCGTAATAACCGGCAGAGCCCCGTCAACCTGGTGATCACGAAACTCAGGACGCGGGAAGACCTGGCGCGACTGATCGGGAAGCATTTTTCCACTGACTCTACGGACGCGTCGCTGTTCCTGAATTCCAATGATTCGCTGGGACAGTTTGGTGTGGACAGCTTCCGCATGATGACGCTGGTGATCCCAAACACCTATACTTTTTTATGGAACACCCCGGTACGGAAGATCATGGCGAAACTGGCAGAAGAAAAAACAAAGTTCTGGCAGAAGAACGACCGGCTTCAGAAGGCATCGAATATGGGCTTAACGGCAGAACAGGTGTATACCATCGGGTCGATCATTGAAGAGGAGACGAATAAGCACGACGAAAAGCCGACAATCGCCAGTGTGTATATCAACCGCCTGAACATCGGTATGCCGCTGGGAGCCGATCCGACCATTAAGTATGCAGTAAGGGACTTCAGCATAAAGCGGGTCAGGGAAAAGCACTATATGACCGAACCCGGTGCTTCGTCGCCATACAATACTTACCGGTTAAAAGGTTTGCCGCCCGGACCGATCTGTACACCTTCGCCCACCACCATCGATAAAGTGCTGGAGGCAGCCAAGACCAATTACCTCTTCTTCGTGGCTAAAACGGATGGCTCTGGTTATCACCATTTCAGCACTACATTTGAGGAGCACAAGCAATATGCCGCTCAATACCATAAGAAGCAAGACGAAAGAGGAAACCGGTAAACTCAGGCGGTTTATCAAGTTCAGTGCGCCGGTGCGTTTTGCGCGTGACCGGAGCAGGGTGCTGTTTTTGCCGGGCTTCAAGGGCATTTCGTTGTATGACGTCTCCCGTTATTTCTGGATGGAATCGAAGCGGCTCGGTTTGCGTGAGCGCGCCGCGGCAGTCTCGTTCAACTTCCTGATGGCAATTCCGGCAGGACTGATCTTTATGATCGCCCTGGTGCCTTATATGCCGATCCCGGAACAGTTCCATGCGCAATTGATCACCCTGATCAAAGACCTGGTGCGCAACCCCGATACCCAAGCCTACGTGGTGGAGTTCGTGGAAGACTTTTTCCGGAATACCCAGACCGGCTTACTGTCTATTGGTTTCCTCCTGGCGATATTCTACTCCTCTAATGCCATAATGGTGATTATCAGGACATTCGACAGGTCATTGCATAAAAAGATAAAACCAAAATTCCTCCGGAAACGCCTGCGTGCAATAAGACTTACCACGGTGGTGATGGCCATATTTATCGGCACCATCTTCCTGTTGCTGGGACAGGGTGTGTTCTTTAAATGGATGATGGACGAGATGAGTATCACTGACGCAAAGATTAAGTGGCTGATCGACGTGGTGCGGTGGGTGGCCATCCTGCTCCTCTTTATGTATGCCATTGGTTTCATCTACCGCAACGCTCCTTCTATCGAGAAAAAATGGCGCCTGATCTCGCCGGGGACGATCCTGGCCACCGCGCTCACTTACCTGACCACCTTCCTGTTCAGCCTGTGGGTAGAGCATTTCAACCGGTTCAACGAATTATACGGGTCCATTGGTACCACGATGATCCTCATGCTTCTTGTGTACCTGAACAGTCTCATACTGCTGATCGGGTTCGAACTGAACGTTTGTATCGATTTCCTGCGCGACCGGGCTGATGAAAGGTTGTTAAATGAAACGAACGGCTTGGAAAATGCTGCAAAACCTCCGAAATTGGGTGCCTGATCGCCGGCTTGCGTTGGCTGTCCACTAACTTTAAAACCATTTTAAATGAAACTTTTCCTGCTCACTTGTATAGCAATTACAACGATTGCCATCACCTCCTACGCCCAAACCCATACGCCGATAGCGATCGGCACTGCGCTGCCCATGAGCGACGTTAAGATGAAGGACGTATCCGGTAAGGAAGTGTCTATGAAAGACGTAGCCACTAAGAAGGGATTACTGGTAATGTTCAGCTGCAACACCTGTCCTTACGTGGTGTTGAACCAAACAAGAACCAAAGAGATCTGCGAGTACGCGGAAAAGAACGGTCTTGGTGTGATCATCATCAATTCTAACGAGAACATGCGGGACGGCGATGATTCCTACGAGGCGATGAAGAAATACGCGGAGGCGCAGGGCTATAACTGGAGTTACGTGGTAGACACCGACTCCAAACTCGCGGACGCATTCGGGGCTACGCGTACGCCGGAGACCTTCCTGTTCAACAGCGACAATAAGCTGGTGTACCATGGAGCGATCGATGACAACCCCAAGGAAGCTACCAAGGTCGCGCGCGAGCACCTGAAAGAAGCGATCAATGAAATGAAGGGGGGGAAGGAAGTATCCGTTAAGGAAAGCCGATCGGTGGGATGTTCCATTAAAAGAAAAGAAGACTAACAATCGATATTACCGGGCCCCGCAAAAAATGCGGGGCTTTTTTTATGGAATCAGTCAATAGTGGCATCACAGCAGTAGCTCACCAAAACACTTGATATGAAAATCTACCGGAACATCCTGCAGACAAGTATCATCATTATCATCATTGGCCTTAATAGCTACGCCATCGGGAACGGAATAAGACTGGGCAGCTTCTGGGGCATCCTATTTTCCCTGGCCAGCCTCGCGGCATTAGGTTACTGCATCCACCTTTTCAGGAAGCTGCGGGAAGTAGAAGCGGAAGAGGAGCAGTATTAATTCTTTTCGCCGGCATCAGCCAGTGCCGGCAAACGACGCGCAAGCCAGCTTTTTCCCACGGGGACGAGCCAGTTCTCCAGCAGGTCTTTCTTGGTGCCGACAAGGTTATTGAAGTAAAGTGTGCCGGCCTTGATGAAGCCATTCTCCGCGGCGTATTTCAATTGCGACAAAGGCAGGACCTGGACCTTATCTTTTATTACGAATGCAAGCAGTTCGCGGTCGAACATAGATGTATTGAACCGTTGTTCGATCTCCTTCACCACTTTCACCGAGCTATCCGTACTGCAACCCCCGACCGTGGTGGCAGTCTCATCCGCGATGAATACCAGGAATTGACCGAAGAGCAGGTTGGCGTAACCTTTCACCGGCGAACCGTGGCTGTTCCAGCGCGAGAGGAAGTCGTTCAGGATATCTTCGATCTCCAGCGCCTCGCCGATGCTGAATAAACGGTTGGCCTGGTAGACCCAGACTTTAGAACGGTCATCAAAATCCGCAGGGATCAAATGCTGGTAGGAGAGATTCATGCGGCAAAGTTAATTACGTATGGGCAATTATGTTATTCAATCCTTGCTTTGGTGAAATTGACGATATTAAGTATCATAGCGGCAGATAATCAGCCAAGCCCCATGAAACAATTCGTTTCGTTTTTTGCATTGTTCCTCCCTTTCCTGGCAGCAGGCCAGGAACCGAAGCTGATGTTGCCGGTGGGGCACACGGATATTGTGGTGTCAGCGAAGTTTAGCCCGGATGGAAAAAAGATCGTTACCGCCTCGCATGACCGCACGATCAAGGTTTGGGACGCTGAAACCTTCAGGTTATTACTGGATATATATGCACACCCGGGTGGTATTGTGCGGTATGCGGAATTCAGTCCTGATGGAAGGAAAATCGTCTCCGGTTCCAAAGATTCAACCGTGCGGATCTGGGACAGCCGGACAGGTGAACTCCTCAGAACGATAAAGGAGAAGTCCGGCGTGAACTCGGTAAAATTCAATACCACCTCTACACGGATCATTGCAGCCATGGAAAGTGCGCATGCAAATATTCGGAACGCGGAAACGGGCGAGTTATATATCAGCCTGAAGGATTCGAACACCTCTATTATGGATGCCGCGTTTAGCCCGGACGATAAAAAAGTGGTCACTTCCGGTAACGAGCCCAAGGTGTGGGATGCCGGATCCGGGAAATTGCTGCGGACACTGGTAAATACGGGGCATACTAATTCCGTTGGATTTTCACGAGATGGTTCACAGGTACTGACAGGCCAGAACAAAGTGGTTAAAGCCTGGGAAATTCAATCAGGGGAAGAAGTGTTGGAAATAAGACCACCTGGAACCGGGCAGGAAGCATTGTTCGGACCGGGACATTCGATCGCCACCTGGGCATTGGATAGCAGTGTGAGCTTTTGGGATAGCGGGAACGGTAAGCTAACAAGAACATTCCCCGAGAACGCCCCCGTTCGAAACGTGGGATTCAGTAATGATGGCCGGAGATTCGTGGCCGCTTTAAGTAACGGGGAAGTGAGCGTCTGGGACCTGGAACGGGATCAGAAAATGGGTGTGCTACGCGGCTATAGCAGGTTGTTTAATACGGCTGAATACATTAATAACAGCCGACTGCTGACAATTACCGATAACAGCGACGTGAAATTGTGGGAGTCCACTACCGGGAATTTGCTTTCCCGGTTCGCTCCATTCAGTAATGATAAGACGACCACCGCTACGGTACATGGAAAATTGTTGTATGCGGGTTCAGAACGGGGGATGATCAGCGTGTATGATATCGAATCACGCAAGCGATTGCATTCATTCAGGGCCCACTTCTCATTTATCTGCACCATCCGGTTCAATGCTGACGGCAGCTTATTCGTCACAGCGTCAAGAGATGGCACCGCGAAAGTGTGGAATACAAAAAGCAATCAATGTTTATTGGAACAGTATGGTCACCAGGGCAAACTCACCTGGGCGGAATTCAGCCCGGATGGCAAGCACTTCATTACCGCCTCGTTTGACGGCACCGCAAAGCGATGGAATCTCGATTCGGCAATAAACGGCAAGTTGTATCAACGACAAGCACCTTTTACTTATTGGCACGGAGCGTTTGTCTATTCTTCAAAATCCAGCAGGGATGGCATTAAATTGATAACAGCATCAGCTGATCGGACTGCGAAAGTCTGGGACCTGAACTCGGGGCAGGAATTATTAAAGATCACCGCTCACCCGGACCAGGTCTTTTACGCGGAGTTTAGTCCTGACGGTAAACAGTTCCTGACAGCTTCCGCGGATAAGACCATTAAGTTATGGGATACGGAGACGGGCGCATTGACTGCAAACCTGCAGGGACATAAAGGGTCTGTATACGGTGCCCGCTTTAATTCCGACGCCAGCCGGGTGATCTCTTTTGGTGATGATAATACCGCCAGGGCCTGGGACGCACGATCAGGTAAGGATCTGTATACATTCCTTTCCATCGACAGCACCGGGTATTTCTATTTCCTGCCTTCAGGATATTATATGACCAGCCCGGATGCCGCGAAACTACTTCACTATGTTACCAAAGATTTGAAGGTAATTACATTCGAACAGCTGGACGTGAAGTACAACCGGCCCGACCTGGTATTGCCCGCACTGGGCAATACCGATACCGCGCTTATCAACGCATATAAAAAAGCATACGGGAAACGAATCAAGAAGCTGGGCATTGATACCGCCTCGTTTGGTGCCGGCTTCGGCCTGCCGGGAGCTGATTTTAGCGGCAGGGAAAACATCGGTTATGAACAAACCGCGGAACAGCTCAAGTTGCGGATCAAAGGAAGTGATACAGCCTACCATCTCGACCGGTTCAATGTATGGGTGAACGAGGTGCCCCTGTATGGTATGAAGGGTGTTTCTTTAAGAACAAGGAAGATCAATGCGATCGATACGGTCATCACCGTGATGCTTTCTTCTGGCAAGAATACAATAGAGACCTCGGTCACCAATGCCAACGGAACAGAAAGTTACCGGATGCCATTGGAGGTGAGTTATGACACCACGAGAAGAAAACCAGCCAGGCTGCATTTTATTGGCATTGGGATCAATCGCTATGCAGACCCGGTACACGATCTCAGCTGGAGTGTGAATGACATCGATAAGCTGGCAAAGAAACTCAGGGAAAGATACAAGGATATTGTCGTCGATACCCTATTCGATCGTTCGGTCACCCGGGCGAATGTAATCGCGCTGAAACAACGGCTAACCCATCTTACAGAAAATGACAAAGTGATCGTGGCCTATTCCGGTCACGGGCTGCTGAGCAAGGATTTCGATTACTATCTCAGTACGCACGACATTGATTTCGACAAGCCAGAAGAACTGGGGCTCGCCTATGACGAGCTGGAAAACCTGCTCGACGGTATCAGGCCCCGGCAGAAGCTGATGCTGATCGATGCCTGTCATAGTGGCGAGGTAGATAAGGACGAATTGCAGGAGATGGGAAAGCGCGCGGATTCCTTAGGGTTGAAAGGGATTAAGATCATCGGTTATAAGAAAGACAAGAAGATGGGGCTGGAGAACAGCTTTGAGCTGATGCAGAATCTTTTTGTGAATGTGAGCCGTGGTACCGGTGCAACGGTCATCTCCGCTGCCGGCGGAACGCAGTTCGCGCTTGAGCGCGGCGACCTGGAGAACGGGGTGTTCACGTATAGTATCCTGGATGCTTTTGCGAAACACGAGCGCCTAACGGTGACGCAGCTAAAAAGAATAGTCAGTGAAAATGTGCTGAGGCTTACACGTGGTATGCAGAAGCCCACCAGCCGGAACGAGACAAACAGTTACGACTGGCAGGTGTGGTGAGCATTTGTATTATTCCATTGAAGCCGCTACGATCTCCGCGATATCCATCACCGCTACTTCATTTTCCTTTTCGCGGTTCTTTACGCCATCGGTGAGCATGGTATTGCAGAACGGGCAGGCGGCAGCGATGACGTTGGGGGAGAGGCTGAGCGCTTCATCGCTT
>JAJTCI010000073.1 GCA_021323155.1 Chitinophagaceae bacterium
CGCGTCATTAAAGACCGCTTTGAAGACGATCATCACGACTGGCCATACCAACCAGGGATATTCCGCCTTATGGACCCAATACCAGGTAAGCGATATAAAACTTCGCGAGGTGCCGCCACCGGCGGGTGTATCCAATTCTACCTATGTTATCTGGGATATTTACTCTGACAATCCCCTGGGCACTGATCCATATAATTTCACGCCGGGTGAAGTAGCATCAGGTGGCCAGCAGGACAATGGTTTATCGGGTACTTCTGAAGGCCAACGCTACAATCGCGAACATTCGGTACCGCTGAGCTGGCATTCCGGCAGCACTTCCAGCTTCTCAGGATCTGACTATCACCAT
Organism: Chitinophagaceae bacterium; assembly: GCA_021323155.1. Classification (GTDB taxonomy): domain Bacteria; phylum Bacteroidota; class Bacteroidia; order Chitinophagales; family Chitinophagaceae; genus JAEZDC01. The sequence goes on from JAJTCI010000073.1 coordinate 347, forward strand.
GTGTTTCCCACTGATAAATATGTGAATGGTGTTCGAGCAAACTATCCATACGGACAGGTAGCGACTGCCAGCTTCACGAGCCTGAACGGAAGTAAGCTGGGGAGTTCAGCGGTAGCGGGTATTACCGGTACGGTGTTCGAACCAAGGAATGAATTCAAAGGGGACGTGGCGCGGGCTTTTCTTTATTTCGTGACGCGGTATGAGGACGATATGCCTGTATGGGGCAATAACGCGGATGCTGCGCAGGCTTTTGATCCGAATACTTTTCCGAGCGTGGATATTCCTTATTTGCGGATGATGATCCAGTGGCATATCCTGGACCCGGTGAGCCAGAAAGAGATCGACCGCAATAACGCCGGGTACACCTTCCAGGGCAACCGGAATCCTTACGTAGACCATCCAGAGTACGTGGGGCAAGTGTGGAGCGCTTCCTGCCCGGGACTTGGGGCGTTGCCTGTTGAGATCACATTCTTCACCGGGAAACTGACAGATAATACCGTGGAGTTACGCTGGGATGTTTCCACAGAGATCAATGTAGACCGCTACGAGGTAGAACGAAGTTTTAATGGCACTACGTTCAGCAAGATCGGCGCTGTAACCGCCGAGAACAAGCCTGCGTATTCTTATACCGATAATATCAAAGATGTTAAAGGAAGAAGGGTGTACTACCGGCTGAAGAAAGTAGATAAGGATGGCCAACACACATATAGCCTGGTGTTCTCAGTGCACATCCATTTGAAGACGATGTTTGTAGTTTATCCTAACCCAGCGGATTATATCGCACGTATACAGCTGAACAGCAGCCGGAACAGTATGATGCAAGTAGTGGTGACGGACCTGTCCGGCAGGATCGCATTCGATCAGCTGGTGCAGGCATCGGATGGAATGCTCGTTATTTCCACTGCATCACTTCCGACAGGAAACTACCTGGTGCGGGTAGTGAACAAGGAAGAAGTGTACGTAGGCAAGCTGGTGGTAAGCCGGCAATGATCATTCGTAATAAGGGCTGATCATCAGGTACACGAGCGGCCCGCTGATGGCGACATATAACCATAAAGGCCAGGTGTACCTCGATAGCTTCTTATGTTTCTCATACTCACCCGTGAGGCCCCGGTAAGCCGTAAATAAAATGAACGGTAGTATTACAGCAGCCAGCACTATGTGCGTGGCCAATAAGACAAAATAAGCGTATCGTATTGCACCGGTGCCGCCAAACTTAGTGTCGCCAGCCAGCAGGTGGTGAGCTATGTATGATACCAGGAAAAGAATCGAAAGATACATAGCGGCAAACATCAGCCGTTTATGGCGGAGGTAGTTTCCTTTCCGTACAGCTACGTAGGCTGCGATCAGCAATACAGCAACCAGGGAGTTGATGATGGCGTTCGCGGTGGCAAACAAATGCGGATCGAATCCCAGGTCCACATCCAACTTTGGCAACCGACCCAGGGCCACTATCACCGCGAATACTACGAAGGAGAAAATGCCGATCAGGGTTTTTGCCTGCCTGTCATTCTTTTTTATTGAGGGAGGAAGCATGTTTATTTATTTACCTGGCGCTCGGTGATTTTCCGGCGCTTCCTGATATATAACGAAAATGCAATCACCAGGAAGATAACGATCAACCAAAGCCAGGAGAGGTCAAGGATCTGTGTAAAGACGGTACTTTTTGCCTTTTGGTCTTTTTCCAGCATCAACAGACCTATATCCATGGCGAGCTCTTTAACCGAATTGCTGTCTGTACCGTCGTAATATGCTTTACTGGGATCTTTGGGTCCCCGTATAACATAATTCTTATCGAGCAAAACAAATTTCTGTGTATGCGCAAATGAAGTGTCAATGTCTTTTTCGGCAATCGCCAGTTTCATTTCGCTGAAAGCAAAATCATACAGATCTTTTTTATCCCCAGTCAGGAACCACCAGTTGTCGTGGTTGGCACCGAACCTGTCTGCGTAGGCTTTTAAAACGGGAACTGAGTCGTAAGCGGGGTCGACGGTGAACGTAAGGAAGTGAACAATGGATGAATCGATCACATTCCTGCCACGCTTGTGTTTTGCGAATGACTCCTGGAGTTTCCGCATATTCTTCGTCATTGTCGGGCAGATCACGGGACAACGCGTAAAAATGAAGTCTGCTACGATGATCTTGTTCTGGATGTCGTAGAGTTCCACCGTATCGCCGAGCTGGTTCACAAACCGAAAATTCTCGGTACGGTGCCATACGGTGTCGGAACTTTTCTTCCCATCCACCACGCCTTCGATCACATCGTCCGCAAAGTACCGCTTTGGCATCACTACCGCTTTTTCACTTGCCAGTTTCACTGTTAGATAACTCAGCACCGGAATCATCACGGCCACCAGTATTCCTATCAACGCTCCTTTGTTCATATTGAAAATAAAAGTCCCGGCAAAGTTACCGGGACGATTTTATAAAAACTATTAAGGTTGTAAATGTTTAGTGGGCCGGGCCTGGAGGCGCTTCCGTTTTGGGTTGTGGCTGCACATCTTTTAAGTCTTTCTTTCCGTGATCAGATCCCTGGTGGGTCTTTTCCGTGGTCCTTTCCTTAAATCCTTTGTCGTAAGTGTTCCGGAGGTGTTTATAGGACGCGCCGTCGTACAGGAAAGCGATGATGAACCAGATGAACAACGAAAGGGGAACGACGACGGTCATGATCATGTTTCGCAGCTCATGCCCCAGGTGCATGAAGTAGGCGGTGATATAGAACGCTTTTGCCAGCATCAGGATGATGATCACTCCTTTCAGGAATGCGCGGAGAAATCCGTCCTCATGCACCCATAGGTACATACCGAAGCCGATGGCCAGTTCGATAATGGTTAACACGGAAAGAATAATCGTAACTCTCCAGATCTCTCTTCTGCCAGCCTTTGTATCCGCGTGTGCCGTTTGTTCCATAGAAATTAATTAAGCTGTTATTAAACAAGGTAAAACATGGTAAATACAAATACCCAAACCAGGTCCACAAAGTGCCAGTACAACCCGGCTTTCTCGATCATGAGATAATGACCTTTCTTTTCAAAAACGTTGTTCAGGGTCATGATCAGCATAATCACGTTGATCACTACGCCCGAGAATACGTGGAAGCCGTGGAAGCCAGTAATGGTAAAGAAGAAATTAGTGAAATCCTGGTGGCCTGTTGAGCCGTCGGCATTGGCGAAAGGATTGCTACCCCACCATGCGCCTTCGTGGTACAGGTGTGTCCATTCCCAGGCCTGGCAGCCCAGGAACGCAAGACCGCCTAATATCGTCCATACAAGATTCCATACCACTGCTTTTTTATCGCCGCGATGGCCTGCATGCACGGCCATCACCATCGTGACCGAACTGATGATGAGTATGAATGTCATTAAACTCACGAACAGCAACGGTAATCCACTTCCTAAGAACGGGAAGGACTGGAACACCACGTTAGGGTCGGGCCAGCTATTCGCTGAGAACCGGATGGTACCATAAGAAATCAGAAATGCGCCAAAAGTAAAAGCATCGCTCATCAGAAAATACCACATCATCAGCTTGCCATATTCCACGTTAAATGGACTACGGCCACCACTCCACCATTTGGTTCCTGTTGCAGTTGTAGACATTTGATTCAAAAAATTAAGGTTCGCAAATTTATTAGCTATGCTTCAAAGCCGGGAATAAACCCGCTTGTTTTTTCGTTTACAGCCATTTAAAAAATATGAACAGGTACACCCACAAACCATCCACGAAATGCCAGTATGTTGCCGCTATTTCCAGCCCGGTGCTGCTGTACACTTTTTTAGCGCCGATATAGGCCCGGAGGAAAATATAGACCAATGCTACGACGCCACCCAATACATGCAGCCCGTGCAAGCCCCCGATGATCCCGATAAATGAAGCGGAGGGGTTGCTGTCGAAACCAAAAAGCGGAACCCCGCCTGCTTCGATCTGTTGGAAGCCGATCCACTGTAGCACCACGAACATGACGCCCAGTGCAGCCGTGATCCCAATCAAGACCCTGTAACGTGCCATCTCCCTTGCTTTAAAAGATCGGACGGACAAATGAACAGTTAAGCTGCTTAATAGTATCACGATCGTTGAATACCAGAATACATCCGGCAGTTCGAACTCCAGCCATTTCGCGTTGGCCTTCTTCACGATGTACGCGCTCGTGAGTCCTGCGAACATCATCACGATACTTGCCAGCGCCACCCACATGGTAAACTTATGGGGGTGCAATCTTTTCCTTTCATGCGAACTCACTGTGGTCATCATCACTTTTATTTTTTCACTTTAACCGTTCAATTTTCGTAGCCTTACCTCACCTTATCCGCCAGCAACGCCAGCAACACTACAGGCAGGTAGATATAACTGCTGAACATTACCCGGCGCGCGGCAGGCACGCTCATATCCTTTAACAACCTTGCCGATTGCACGATCATAAAAACATTCGCTACAAGCACGATCCACATACTCACTGAGCCGGTAAGCCCGTAATAATATGGAAGTAGTCCTATCGGCACCATCAGCACAGAATACATCACCGCCTGCATGGCTGTGAACTTTGTCGGCCCCTTTTCCGAAGGCAATAATTTAAAACCAACACGACTGTAATCAGAATGTGCCACCCAGGCGATCGCCCAGAAATGCGGGAACTGCCAGATGAATTGTATTCCAAATAACGCCCATCCCGCCATGTTTGACATCTCGACACCACCCGGAGTTGTAACAGAAGCGAACGGGCTCACTACGCCGGTACCCGCCACCCAGCCGATGAGGCATGGCAGCGCGCCGGGAAAGGCGCCCACGAGTACAGCAATGCTGTTCACTTTCTTTAGTGGCGTATAGATGTATGCATAGAGAAATAAACTGAAAAGGGAAAGCAGCGCTGCATCGAGGTTAAAGAAATACCACATCATGGCCACACCAGCCAACCCCGCGATCAATGCGAAGATGTACGCTTCATTCTGGCTCATGCGACCCGCTGCAACGGGGCGATTGCCCGTACGTTTCATCTGCGCGTCGGTGTCTTTTTCCACTGCCTGGTTAATGGCGTTGGCGCTTCCTGTTACCAGCATACCGGCAACAAATAGGATGACGATCATCTTCCAGTTAAATTCTACCACGGTAGGCGCAAGCAAATAACAGATCACGCAGGAAAACACCACGGTAAAGCTCAACGTGAACTTCGTGAGCAACATATAGTCTTTCACTTTCAGTGAAAGGTTATACGATGTGGATTCCTGTAATTCTGTTCTTGCCATCATATTCATTCTTCCCTGCACTTTTTAAAACCAATGCCCTGTTGGCCAGGGCAATTCGTATAGAAAGGTTGCCAACCCTAAAAGGTTGGCAACCTTGATTATTAGTGATGGTTGGTCTCGTTAGATCCAACCGGTGTTGTCTGCGGAATAAACTCCTGCCCGTCCTTACCGTAATCGTATGCCCAACGATGTACTTCAGGAATCTCGCCAGGCCAGTTACCGTGACCCGGGTTTATTGGAGTGGTCCACTCAAGTGTTGTAGCGCCCCATGGATTCTGCGAGCGTACTTTCCTTCCTTTCCAGATCGAGTAGAAAAAGTTGAACAGGAAGAGAAGCTGCACCGCGAATACGATCATCGCCACGATAGTGATGAATTTATTCAGGTCACCAAATTGTTTGAAGCTCTCCCACTGCGCATAATCGTAATAACGACGGGGCATACCGGCAAGTCCCGAATAGTGCATCGGCCAGAATATCAGGTAGGCGCCTGCCAATGTAACCCAGAAGTGAATATATCCCAGTGTATTATTCAGGTACCTGCCATACATCTTGGGATACCAGTGGTAAATGCCACAGAACATACCGAATATACCGGCCACACCCATTACAATATGGAAGTGTGCAACAACGAAATAAGTATCGTGGAGGTGAATATCCAATGCCGAGTTGCCGAGCCAGATACCGGTGAGGCCACCTGAAATGAACAAGCTCACAAAACCAATGGCGAACAACATAGCCGGTGTAAACCGAATGCTTCCGCGCCAGATAGTGGTGAGCCAGTTGAATACCTTGATGGCGGAAGGCACCGCGATCAGCAGCGTGAGCAACACGAAGAACGCACCGAGGAAAGGATTCAATCCCGTTACGAACATATGGTGGGCCCAAACGAGGAAGGCAAGGATGGTGATCGCAAAAAGAGAACCCACCATCGCCATGTAGCCGAAGATCGGTTTCCTTGAATTCACGGAGAGTACTTCGGACACCATACCCATTGCAGGGAGTATGATGATGTACACTTCCGGGTGACCAAGGAACCAGAAAAGGTGCTGGTAGAGGATCGCGTTACCACCTTCATTTGGCAATGCACCTACGTTATTAGCAGTAATGAAAATATCAGATAGGTAAAAGCTCGTACCATAGTTACGGTCGAATATCAGGAGGATAAATCCTGACAGTAATACAGGGAATGACAATACACCAAGGATCGCGGTAAAAAACAGCGCCCAAATGGTGAGCGGCATCCTTGTCATGCTCATACCCTTGGTACGCATGTTAAGAATGGTGGCGATATAATTCAAACCTCCCAAAAGCGAGGACACTACGAACAGGGCCATCGCTATCAGCCATAAATCCATACCCGTGCCCGAACCCGGTTGCGCGGAAGCCAGTGCACTCAACGGCGGATACGCGGTCCAGCCACCGCTAAAAGGCCCGGTTTCTACGAAAAGCGATGAAAGCATTACGAGACTCGCGGCCAGGAAAAACCAATAGCTCAACATGTTCAGGAACGGAGATGCCATGTCTCTTGCACCCACCTGAAGGGGGATGAGGAGATTCGCGAAAGTTCCGCTCAGGCCTGCAGTCAATACAAAGAACACCAGTACGGTACCGTGTATGGTTACAAGCGAATAATATGATTCAGCGGTAATTTGTCCCTTATCGTTCACCCATTTGCCCAGCAGATCTTTCATCCAGGTGAATTCCGCATCCGGGTAGCCCAACTGGAAACGGAAGAGTACCGACATCAATCCACCAAGGATGGCCCAAACCATACCCGTGATCAGGAATTGCTTGGCGATCATTTTGTGATCCTGGCTAAAAACATATTTAGATATAAAAGACTCATGATGATGATGCCCATGGTGATCATCATGAGAATGTACGTCGTGTGAATGCAAAACAGCTTCGTTACTCATATCTGGTCTTTACAATATTAATTAAGGTTTCAGCGCCACGGTTTGTCCTGCCGCGGGCTTTGCCGTAGTATCATTTACTGTTTTTTTCGTCGGGTCCAAATCAGGAAAAGCGGTGTAGTACGCTGGTTTCTGCATGGCCAGCCAGATCTTGAATTCATTTTCTTCTACTACTACAACCGTTCCTTTCATGGTATAGTGCCCGTTACCGCACATCTGGTCGCAGGCGATCTCGTAGTTAAAATTGGGATTGCCTGTGCGTTCTCTCATTTCAGCCGTAGTAGCCTGCGGCGTGAACCACAGCGTTGTTGGCGTACCCGGAACGGCATCCATCTTCAACCTGAAATGTGGGAGACCTACGTTATGAACTACATCCATCGCGTTAATGATGAGCTTGACCGGTTTTCCTTTAGGCACATACATGATCTGCGGACTGAAGATGTCATTATAATTGGAGGTGTCAGCCTTAAATGTCATTTCGCGGCTGCCGCCCCTGGAATTCTTTACCTGGATAGTTGTGTCCCTCCAGATCTGACCAAGTTGGTTGCCGCCTGCAGGATCGATCAACCTGAAATATTTCTTGCCGAACTCACCGTCTTTGCCGGGGTAACGGAACATCCAGGAAAATTGTTTCCCAGTTACTTCAATCCTGAGGGCGTTGTCGGGCGCGTCACCAGTAAACTTGAACCAGTTACGCAAGCCAATTACAACGAGTACCGTTAAGAATATTGCCGGGATCACCGTCCAGATAATTTCAAGCTTCGTGTTGTGTGGGAAAAAAACTGCTTTCCTGTTGTCGCTCTCCTGGTATTTGAATGCAAACCAAAAAAGCAATATCTGCGTAAGAATGAACACTACGCCTGTAATAATAAGCGTCCACCACAGCATCTGGTCAACCAACTCACCTTCGACGATCGCTGACCGGTAGGGCAGGAGGGTCTTATCGTAATAGAGTTCATTGCAATACCATACACCGATCAAACCCAGCACGAGAAACGCGATCATCAAGAAGCCATTGATCCTGTTGTTCTGCCTGCGGGATACCTCCTCTCCTTTCAGAATAGATACATATTCGCTAGCCTTAGCGATCTGGAAGATCACTACGAAGATCAAAACAATAACTGCTATTACAAAAAACATCGTATCTAAGGTTTTATCTGGTTATCTCTATCCAACAATTATGTGTGATGAATGATACTCTCTTTCAGGAACGGGTGGTGTTTCGCCACCAGCGGTTTGCTGGCGAGCGCTTTTCCTGTAAAGAATATTAATATGCCAACGAACAGTGCTAATACTCCAAAGTCAAACCACCAGTAGCTTCCCCAGGTAACGTAACCTGGCGAAATACTGCCGATGACCATCTGGTAGAAATCCATCCAGTGACCAAAAATGATTAGCACTGCCATAAAGGTCATCAACGTATAATTCCGTTTAGATCCGCGTCGCATCAATATCAGGAGCGGACAAATAAAATTGATGATGAGGTTCATGAAGAAGATGCCTTTGTAAGGCCCTTTCACACGGTGCCAGAAATAAACTGTTTCCTCAGGCTGGTTCGAATACCATATAAGCATGTATTGCGAGAACCAGAGGTAACACCAGAAGATAGAGAATGCAAACATGAATTTACCGAGGTCATGAAGGTGTTCTTCGTTCACCAGTTCCAGGTAGCCTTTGTTCTTGAGGTAGATAACCCAGATGGCGATCAATGACATGCCCGCTACGAACGAACTCGCAAAAGTATACCAGCTGTACATGGTGGAATACCAGTGTGCGTC
>JAJTCI010000074.1 GCA_021323155.1 Chitinophagaceae bacterium
ACAAAAGGCCGGATTTGATATACATGGCAGCGTTTTATAATTCGTTTAACCAAAGGGGCGGTCAAGGTCATTAAGTCATAAGGTCACCAGGTCAGTTTTGGAGTAGCGCCGGGCACTTATTATGACTGACTTCCCTGCAAAATGACCTAATGGCGCCTCAGCTATGGTGTAGCCAAACACATTTGCCCATCTCAGCCCGTTCCATACCTTTGCCGCCTAATTTCACTAAGGGAAAATGAAGACTGATAAGAATACGATCATTGGGTTTGTGCTGCTGTTCGTTTTATTCGCATTATACTTCTGGTACAATAATTCACAGGAAGCGAAATATACCGCCGAACAGAAGCGGATCCAGGACTCCACCGCGCAGGCCAACGCGGCCAGGCAGCCTAAGATCGATACCCTCCAGCAAAAAGCAGATTCCGCAAGGCGAGATTCAGCCGACAGGCTCGCAGCTGCCGGCGGCTTCCAGGCTGCGGCGATCGGTACCGAGGATACCACTGTGATCGAGAATGAACTTATCAAAGCCGTCTTCACGAACAAAGGTGGAATGCTGAAACAGGTGGAGCTGAAGCATTTTAAATCATGGGACAGCAGCCAGGTAGTTCTTGGTGGTGGTCGAAATGATAAGCTGGGCTATTCAGTGAATACGGGCGACCGTTCCGTACATACTACAGACCTGTTCTTCCGTGACTCGTTATTACCCGCAGCCCCGGATGGCAGCCAGGTACTGGCCTACACCATTACTTCGCCCGACGGCAAAAGCATCCGCCACATCTATACCATTCGCCCCCGCGATTACATGATCGACTGGCAGGTGGAACTGAACGGCGCCGACCGCCTGCTCACGCAAAGCCAGCTGAACATGGAGTGGCGCGTGGACATGAAACAACACCAGAAAGACACCAAATACGAGCGCGAGCAATCTAACCTGTCCTACATGGAAGAGGGCAGTTACGATTTCGTAAGGGCAAAGGGTGGTGTTGACGAGACCCTTGAAAAAGTGGACTGGCTTACTTATAAGCAACAATTCTTCAATACCACGGTCATTCCGAAGCTGAAGTTCGAGACCGCGAAGTCGGTCCTTACCGAGGAAGCGGATTCAGTCCGTCGCCTTTTCTCCGCCACCTCCAATATGACGGTAAAGGTGCCGGCCAGTGCAACAAGCAGCGCGGGCTTCCAGTTGTATTACGGGCCGAACGACTATAAGATCCTGAAAGGTTATGACAACGGGATGATGAATATCGTTGACCTCGGGTCAGGTATCTTCTCATTCGTAAAATACATCAACCGGTGGATTATTATGCCGGTGTTCAATTTCTTCGCGAGCTTCATCTCCAACTTCGGGTGGGTGATCGCGTTGCTCACTTTGTTCATCCGCCTGATCACTTCTCCGCTCACGTATAAGAGCTACCTCAGTGGTGCGAAGATCAAAGTACTGCGACCTGAACTGGATGAACTCAAGGCCAAGTTCGGGGAAGACAAGCAAGGCTTCGCGATGGCACAAATGAAGATCATGAACGAGGCAGGCGCCAGCCCATTGGGTGGTTGCTTACCTGCATTGTTGCAGATCCCGATATTCTTTTCGCTATATGCATTCTTCAACGCCAACCTGGCGCTGCGTGGCAAGAGTTTCCTCTGGGCGGATGACCTGTCGCAATACGACGTGATCGCCTGGCTTCCATTCGAGATACAATTTTACGGAGAACACGTGAGCTTGTTCACCCTCACCGCGGTGGTCACCAGCTTCCTGATCTCGATCTATAACATGTCCATGACGCCAACACAGGACAACCCGGTGTTGAAGTATATGCCTTATATCTTCCCGGTGGTGCTGCTATTCATCTTCAACAGCCTGCCTTCGGCGCTCACCTGGTATTATACGGTATCGAACGTCATCACGCTTGGTCTGCAGTTCGTGATCCAGCGTTACATCATCGATCATGACAAGATCCTTGCGCAGATCGAGAAGAAACGCAAGACACCGAAAAAGAAAAGCAAATGGTCTGAGCGTTATGAGCAAATGATGGAACAGCAGAAGAAAATGCAGGATATGAAACAGAAAGGGCCGAACAGGCGATAGTGTTAACGATATTAATTTTAAGAAAGCCCTGCCTGGAAGCGGGGCTTTTTTATGTATTATTACAGGGGGAATATAACAGATGAAACATCTTCTTGCGATATCGATCTTCTTCAGCACAGTGTCCACCGCACAGGTGAAACAAAAAGTATTGTCTGAGTTGACCGTTCACTTCACCGTGAGTTATACCGATACACCACGGTCACAGGATCTGGTACCGGCGTTGATGGTGGTATATGTGAAAGGACAGCTGAGCAGGGTGGATTTCAGCACACCTTCCTATTCGCAAGTGACGTTACATGATGCAAAAAAAGATTCGATCATTGTCCTTCAAAACACAGGCAGCACCAAACTGCGCCGGAGTTACGACAGCACCGGGTGGGAGAAACTGAATACCCGGTATGACAGCGTACGGGTGGAACTAACGAAGGAGACCAGGAAGATACTCGGGTATGATTGCCTGAAAGCGGTGATATCGCTGAAGAACGGCACCAGTTACTATGCCTATTATGCCACCGGCATCGTGCCCTCTACGCGTGAATACGAATTGCCTTTTCGAATGATACCCGGGCTTGTACTGGAATATGAAACGGTAGCGGAAGGTTCTAACAGGCGCATCCGGTATACCGCAATGAAACTAAACCTCGTACCTGTACAGGCGTCTAAGTTTGAAGTACCGAAATCCGGTTACAGGGTTCTTTGATTAATGAACAGCAGGAGCGGGAGTCTTGAAGCGCGGCGCTTTTACCTTGTATTTATAAGGATATACATAGGTAGTGTTACCATTCTGGTAACGGATCACCGTACTCACCTGGACGGTATTGTTGGATGATTTCTTAACGTTCAGGAATTGAGATCCTTTGAACTTATAGTTCGAATTGAGATTGGTAGACAGGGTTAAATTCTTGTTCTTATTGAGGTTCTTGATAGTGAACTTGGTAGAACTATTCGACTTTTCCGTAATACCTGTACCGAATGCAATATGGCCCACCAGCACCAGCAATAGCGCTATAGCAAATTTGTTATATGGGAGGCCTTTCTTCATTCGATAACAAAAATAGGGTTTTTTAAAATATTAACAACACCCTCTTTGAATTAATAAGACGTTAACAGTAGAAAAAAGTTACATGGGGCTTGGAAAAATATCCTTTTCCCCTTACATTCAATAAACAATCGGGTATGAGGCAAGATTTCAATGAAGAGGAACAGGATGACATAAATGAACTGCTGAAACAGTACAATAACCTGAAAACCGGCCGTAGCCACTCCTTTTTAGAAGAAGATTCCTTCGAGCATATCATCAATTATTACGACGACCACGACGATCTTAGTCAGGCCATGGAGGCCGTAGAGATTGGTTTAGAGCACTTTCCGTACTCCTCCCAGCTGCGCATTAAGAAAGCGGACCTCCTCTTAGCCACCCGTAAATACCAGGAAGCCCTTGACCTGCTGGAATCGGCCGCCCTGTTTGACAGCAGCAATGTGGACCTCTATATATTGAAAACCGACGCCTACCTGGCCCTCGACCAGCAGGAAAAGGCAGTGGAATTGCTACAGGAAGCCCTGCAACTATTTGACGGTGAGGAGCGTATAGACCTATTGTTCGAACTGGCCGACGTGTACGATGATTACGAAGAGTTCGACAAAGTGTTTGATTGCCTGAAACTTATACTGGAAGAGTCGCCAACAAACGAGGAGGCGCTCTACAAGATCTGCTTCTGGACCGATTTTACCGGCCGAAACGAGGAAAGCATCAAGCTCCACCAGGGCATCATCGAAGATTATCCCTTTAGCGAACTGGCCTGGTTTAACCTGGCTGCCGCCTACCAGGGACTGAAACTATACGAGAAAGCGATCGACGCGTACCAGTACGCCGTGGCCATCGATGAGAAATTCGATTATGCCTACCGCAATATGGGCGATGCTTACCTCCGCCTGCGTAAATACAAAGAAGCGATCGAATCGCTGGAAAAAGTACTCGAGCTCTCCCGCCCTGAAGACGTGATCTACGAAGCCATCGGCCATTGTTTTCATCGCATGGGTAACTATGCCCAGGCACGATTTCATTATAAGAAAGCGGTTCACCTGAACCCCGATGACAGTAAACTCCATTACAAGATAGCGGTTACCTATATGCTGGAAGAGCAATGGGTAAACGCGGTAAAGAACCTCGAGAATGCAATGAAGATCCACCGGAACCTGCCGGAATACAGCCTGGCGATGGGTGAATGCATGATGCACCTCGGGCGGCATAAGGAAGCTATCGTGCACTTCGGCAACGTGGTGCGTTTAAAGCCAAAGAATGTAGCGGGATGGGAAGCACTCATCCGATGCCTGTACAAAGCGGAATACTTCGGCGAGGCGGCAGAGCAATGCGAGGCAGCAATGAAGATCACAGATAAGTCCATCTTTCTCTTTTACTATACTGCCGCACTGTACGCGCTGGGAAGGTCCAAGGAAGCCCTGCTGCAGTTGGAGAAAGCCATGGAGAAGTCCCCGAAACTCCTCAAGAAACTCGTAGAGTTAAACCCATCCATTCTCCAGAACAACCAGGTGGTCGACCTGATCGCGCGTTACAAGAAGGGAAAGAAATTCTGATCCTCCGGACTGTGCATATTATGTGCGGATTACTACCACCCGCATAGAATCATTTTTCCAGTATCCCGATTGACCTATTTTTGCCCGGCAATCAAAAGATCATCATGAATTTTAATCTTTCACAGATACCCGAAAGACATCCGAAGCCTCGTAAAGCAGGCATTACGATGGTGATGGACAAAGGACTTAGTGTAACAGAAGCACAGAACTTCCTGAGTGTAGCGCACCCCCACGTAGATATCATCAAACTTGGCTTTGGCACTTCGTACGTGACGCCGAACCTGGAGGAAAAGATCGCGGCTTACCGTGCATACGATCTGCCCGTGTATTTTGGCGGCACATTGTTCGAAGCTTTCCTGATCCGGAACCAGTTTGACGATTACCTCGGCATCTGTAAGAACTTCGGTATAGAATACATGGAGGTGAGCGATGGCTCTATCACTATTCCCCACGCCGAAAAATGCGGCTATATAGAAAAACTCACCAAATACGGAACTGTGTTGAGTGAAGTGGGTAGCAAGGACGCCGCGCACATCATCCCGCCATATAAATGGATCGAATTGATGCGGGCTGAACTGGAAGCCGGATCGACATACGTGATCGCGGAAGCGCGGGAAGCAGGTAACGTAGGTATCTATCGTGGCTCAGGTGAGGTAAGAGAAGGTCTTGTACAGGAGATCCTCACCCAGATACCCGAGGAAAAGATCATCTGGGAAGCACCCCAGAAGGCGCAGCAACTCTACTTCCTGGAGTTGATCGGCTGCAATGTGAACCTGGGTAATATCGCGCCGACCGAAGTGATCCCACTGGAAGCCATGCGCGTAGGATTGAGGGGTGACACTTTTCACTTATATTTAAACAAAGATGCCAGTGCATGAGACTGTATGGCCTGATCGGCTTCCCCTTAACCCACTCCTTTTCTAAAAAGTATTTCGATGATAAATTCCTGCGCGAAGGCCTGCGGGATTGCTCCTTTGAGAATTTTCCCCTGAAGAATATCGAAGAAGTAAAAGAACTACTCACTGCTCACGCCAACCTGAAGGGGTTTGCAGTAACCATCCCCTACAAGAAAAAGATCATCCGCCTGCTGGACGAAGGAACCAAAGACGTGAGGCAAATGGTTGCCTGCAATTGTGTGAAACTGAAAAACGGCAAACTCTACGGGCATAATACCGACATCATTGGTTTCGAAAGATCTTTTACCCGCCACCTCCAAACACACCACAACAAAGCATTGATACTTGGTACTGGTGGTGGCGCTGAAGCCGTTGCATATGTATTCAGGAAGCTACAGATCAGTTACCTGATGGTGTCGCGGGGCACTGACGATAAGAATGCGATCAGCTACCAGTCGATCGACCGCTCTTTACTGGAAGAGCATACCATCCTGGTGAATTGTACACCGGTGGGCACCTTCCCGGATATTGACCAGTCGCCACCCATTCCGTACGAGTATATCGGTCCGCACCATTATCTGTTCGACCTCGTTTACAATCCTGCCGAAACGGATTTTATGAAAAAAGGCAGGACCAATGGTGCCACGGTGATAAATGGATATGAAATGCTGGTGGTGCAGGCCGAAGAGAACTGGAAGATCTGGAACGGCTGATCACCGCAATAGCAGCACCGTTCCTTTTTTGAATACTGTCTCGCCTTTATAATTTACGGCCTGGGCCATGAATACATAAGTGCCTGGCGCTTGTTCCCGGCCGGCGAAAGTGCCATCCCATCCTTTGCCGATTTCCGACGTTGAAAATATCAACTGTCCATACCGGTTGTATACACGGAAGAAATCAAGATGTTTCATACCCACAACGACAGGGTATAGCAGGTCGTTGCGCAGGTCTTTGTTCGGAGTGAACGCATCCGGCACGAATATCTGCGGCCCGGTTTTAAAGACAACGATGCTTATATCATCTTCCCCCTTACACCCCTCCGCGGTGGTTACGCTTAGCTGGTAACGCATCGAATCGATATTATTACTCAACAGCACCAACGGGTTTGCAATCCCGGGATCGTTGAGATACGAGGCCGGTGACCAGGAGTAATGCAGCCCACCGCTCGCTTGCAGTACCAATGGCTCATCACCCGTGATAATGGTATCGTTTCCGGCGAATGCTTTAACGGGTGGTATCACGGTGACGACAACGGTGTCATGCACCGCCTTGGGGCATTCATCATAGCCCGCGGCCGAGATAATGTACACCGTCGTTTTTGAAGGCGCGGCCTGTGGCTGCAAAGATGTTGGGTTGAGCATATTGAGCGAAGGAAACCAGGAGTGATCCAGGCAATTCGCAGTTGCGTTCAGTTGCACCCGGTCACCGAAACAAATCGATGTATCCGCACCCGCCTGCACCTGCGGGTAAGGCGACACACGCACGGTTACTGAATCTTTTGCCTGGCATTTCCCCAGGTTAGCCGTTACCTGGTAAGTGGTGGTAGTAAATGGCGCCGCGCCCGGGTTTTTCGTTGTAGCGTCATTCAATCCTTCCGAAGGCTCCCACTGGAATGATAACGCGTGGCTTGTGACCGATAAATTGATGCTGTCCGTCCGGCAAATAGCGGTATCCGCGTTGGCGGTGACGGTAATGTAATCCAGTACGTTCACCCGTATGGAATCTTTATTGCGGCAGCCGCTTTCATTCAGCTCCACCACGTACACCATTGTGTCCTTGGGAAACACCACGGGGTTCGCACTGCCGGCATTGACGATGTTATGGTTGGGTGTCCAGTTGAATATTCCATTCCCCTGCGCGATCAATAGTAAGGAGTCGATGCTGCATATTAATGTATCCCGGAAAGGAAGGTTCAGGTAAGGCTTATCCGTAACAGATGCGGGTTTTTCGATCACGCCGTTGCAACCTTTGCTGCTCTTGACTATCAGTCGCACCATCTTGTCACCTTGCGTGGCGTACTGGTAAGATGCATGTTGAAGGTGGGAAGTATCCCCCGCTTCGCCAGCCACTCCGAAATCCCAGCTCCAGTTGTTCACCGTTCCATAAGTGGCCACCGTTGCATCGGTGAATTGAAATGGATTCTGGTAACAGCTACCCGTAATATTAAATGCCGGGGTGAAGCCTGGGAAGACCCGCACGAACGCCGACGCGGTATCACTGCATTCTTCATTGCGGTTGATCACGAGCGTGATGCGGTAGACGCCTGTATCAGGAAAAATATACGTAGGTGATGGATCAGTAGAAGTATCTGCCAGTGTTGTAGTCACGCCGAAATTCCAGAAATAAGAACGGATATCACTTGAGTTGGCTTCGTTTTGGAAACTGGAAGTGAAACTGCTGCAGTTAATATACTCGTCGCTCAGCTTCGCCGCGATGATATTACAGTCACCCACTTTCAGTATAAAGTCTTTCCTGTGCTGGCTGATCGGCACACCCTCCCTCCATTCTGTAACGCAGACATTCACTACGTAACGGCCTGTCGCCGCGGGTGCTACCCCCGAAATGATACCGGTTTTGGCATCGATCGTTACCCCGGGGCCCAGTGGTTGGTATCCGGAATAAGGCGAGCCGTACGGCAACGGTTGAAGGCTGAGTGAATTGGGGGGCGGCGCTTGCTGGTTGGTAGAACTTCCGCCGATAAATGCGTCGCAGAATGAGTAACTCAAAGAATCGCCATCAGGATCGCTTGCGCCGAAGTCCAGTACAAAATCATTGGCACCGCAAACAAGCGCGGTATCTTTCACAACAAACTCAGGGCTACTGTTCACGCCCACGGGCAGGATCATCGTACCAGGTATCTTGGCTATATAGGTGGCACCCAGTTGACCGGAGGCGTTCATCAATCCATTGGCACGGCAGCACCTTGCCCAGGCAAGCGTGTACCCATTCGCAGTACGCGGCAACTCAATCTCACCTGTATAAACTGCTACCTGGTAACAAACATTCGGTGAGCCGACAAGACAAGGTATGGTGTTCTCGGAAAGCTTGATAATATTCAGGCCTCCTGCCAGGTTCAGCAAAGCTGATCCCTGCAACGTATTCGAAACAGCGCTGTACGCGCCTACATTCACCACCTCGTTTTCCAGGCGGGGACCGTTAGAACTGCATTCGCGGAATAATCGCATGGTGAGCGCGTACCGGTCAGTATTACCCGCACCCGGGCCCAGGTATTTATATTGTAATTCGCCTCCCGCAATATGCGCCGCGTGCAGGCTGACCGTTAATGTCAGCAGCAACAATATCAGGAGGACTTTCTTCATACAGCATTGGCTTCAGCCATCCGGCTGACAAATTCTCCGAGGTATTGATTGATCTTACCAGGGGCTTCGAGCATTCCCATATGCCCTACCCCATCCAACACCTGAATATACGAAATTGCGGGCAGGCCGGACTGCTCCAGCATATCATTTAAGGGTGCCGCCTGGTCTTCAGTGCCGGCGATAAACAAGACCGGTACCTTGCTGTTCTGCAACGTCTGGCGGCGGTCCGGCCGGTTCATCATCGCGGTATAATATTGCTGGCAGGCGGGCGTGGAGAACTGCTGCGCGTCATCCACCAGTCGGTCAACTACTTCGGGATGTTCTTCTTTGAATTGCTTGCCGAAAAGGGTGGGAATGGTTTGTTTCAGGAAGG
>JAJTCI010000075.1 GCA_021323155.1 Chitinophagaceae bacterium
TGCTGCATATACAGAAATTCGAAGAGTGGGACGACAACAGCGGACCCAATCTTGGACCTGGTAGCTGGCGCCCCATCACACCCAACCAGGGTGGTGGGCCTGCGGCAGGCAGTGGCAACGACGATGGTGGCAGGTTCTTCATCCAGAAAGGAAGTAAGATGAACACCGGCGAATTCGATGAAGGGTTCGATGAGCAGCCTTTTTAACTGCCACACTCATAGTCAAAACGATATTCAACATAGAACACCCTTTACGGGTGTTTTTCTTTTATAATATTGCAGTATGTCAATCCCTTACTTCTACGAACCTGCATTGGATGCTTCGCCGGTACGCACACTGGGCGAGGAAACGAGCAAACACTGTGTAAAGGTGTTGCGTATGAAAGACGGGGAGCAGCTGCGGCTCACAGATGGACTGGGAACGATCGCAACGGCAACGATCTTATCGGCCGACAAACGATCCACCGAAGTGCGAATAGAAAGCAGGGAGCTATTGCCTGTACGTGGAAGAAACGCTCACATCGGGATATCACTTCTAAAAAACAATAACAGGTTTGAATGGTTCCTGGAAAAATCGGCCGAGATCGGCGTACGAGCAATCACTCCGTTGCTCTGCCACCGCACGGAGCGACAACATTTTCGCCATGATCGTATGAATAATATCCTGGTGGCCGCGATGCTGCAGAGCCAGCAAGCCTGGTTGCCGGAATTGCATGAACCCGTCGACATCGCGGAATTTATCCGCGGTGCCGGCACACAACGGTTCATCGCGCATTGTGATGCACAGGAGAAAAAAGCATTAAAGCAGCATACCTTATCGGGTGATGTACTCATGCTGGTCGGGCCCGAGGGCGACTTCACCACGGAAGAGATCAGCCAGGCCCTGGCGCACGAATTTCAACCCGTTTCACTGGGAGAAACAAGATTGCGTGCGGAGACCGCGGGCGTAGTGGCGGCGACACTCCTGGTTAATTTGTAATTAGTACATTCGTCCCTTTCATTTGTTTAATTCGTGCAATCCACGCTATGCAGTTGATAGAAGTTAATGATTCGTCCACCGCTAAGGAATTCATCAGGGTGAATGTGCTGGTGAATGAAGCGAACCCCAATTACATCCGCCCCCTCGATAAAGAGATCTACGATGTATTCAACCCGGAAAAGAACAAACATCATAAACACGGTGAAACGAAGCGCTGGGTATTGAAAGATGGCCATGGCGAACTGCTGGGACGCATCGCCGCTTTCACGCATGATAAATACATCAGCCGTGGAACGGAGTACCCGGTGGGGGGTATCGGTTTCTTTGATAGCGTGGATGACCAGCCCGCGGCGAACGCATTATTCAATGTCGCCAAAGACTGGCTCAGATCAAAAGGGATGGAAGCGATGGACGGCCCGATCAATTTTGGTGACCGCGACAAATGGTGGGGCCTGATGGTGGAAGGTTTTGAGAAGGAACCCATGTATGGTATGTCCTTCAACCCTTCCTATTATGAAAGATTATTCGAACGCTACGGCTTCCAGAATTACTACAACCAATATTATTACGCGATGAACGTGGACGATCCGTTACCAGACCGCTTCCCCGAGCGCCACGCCAAGTTTGCGGCCAAACCCGGCTACGAAGCAAAGCACATCAGCCTGAAGGACCTCGATAAACACGCGAAGGATTTCGCTACCGTCTACAACGCCGCGTGGGCACAGCATGGAGAAGGAAAAGAGATCAGTGAGGAACAGGTGCTGAAGCTTTTCAACAAAATGAAGCCGATCATGGACGAACGCATGGTGTGGTTCGCTTATTACAAAGGAGAGGCGATCGGCATGTTCATCAATATCCCGGACATCAACCAGTATTTCAAACATTTCAACGGCAGGTTCGGCTGGATCGAGAAGCTGCGCCTGTTATGGATGAAGGAAAGAGGCGTCTGCAAAAAAGCCACTGGCCTGGCCTTTGGCGTGGTGCCCAAGTTCCAGGCGCTGGGCATCGATTCGTTCATGATCTACTCCAGCGCGCTGCTGGTGCAGGGCAAGGGATGGTACGATACTTACGAGATGGGTTGGGCCGGCGACTGGAACCCGAAGATGATCAATATATACAAAAGCCTAAATGCCGTTCAGAGCCGGCGGATGGTGACTTACCGGTATATTTTTGATAATAAACATCCGTTTGAGCGACACCCTGTTATGGAGTACAAATAGTTGAAGGTTGATTGTTGATAGTTGATGGGTGCACTGTGAAAA
Source organism: Chitinophagaceae bacterium (assembly GCA_021323155.1). Lineage (GTDB taxonomy): Bacteria > Bacteroidota > Bacteroidia > Chitinophagales > Chitinophagaceae > JAEZDC01. The sequence goes on from JAJTCI010000075.1 coordinate 2,241, forward strand.
ACTTGGCGCCCGTGAAAGACTGCCAACCACGTAAGTCTGCCTAAATTGCAACCGGAATGGATAAATTCATCGTTTCGGCAAGAAAGTACCGCCCGCAGGCCTTCGATACCGTCGTGGGCCAGGCACACATCACCACTACGCTCAAGAATGCGATCCGCAACAACCAGCTTGCGCATGCGTTCCTGTTCTGTGGCCCAAGGGGCGTTGGTAAGACCACCTGCGCGCGCATACTCGCCAAGACGATCAACTGCGAGAACCAGCAACCCGATGGCGAGGCCTGCAATACCTGCCATTCCTGCAAGAGCTTTAACGAAGGCACATCACTGAATATACATGAGCTGGATGCCGCGAGTAACAACTCGGTAGACGATATCCGCTCGTTGGTGGAACAGGTGCGGTTCGCGCCACAGGCGGGCAAGTACAAGGTATATATTGTGGACGAGGTACACATGCTGAGTGCTTCGGCATTTAACGCGTTCCTGAAAACGCTGGAAGAACCGCCGTCCTACGCGATATTCATCCTAGCCACCACCGAAAAACATAAGATCCTGCCAACTATCCTATCCCGTTGCCAGATATTCGATTTCAAACGCATCACTACCAACGACACTGTCGAGCACCTGGAAGAGATCGTTGGCAAGGAAGAGATCAATGCGGAGAAAGCCGCGCTACAGGTGATCGCCCAGAAGAGCGAGGGCTGTATGCGTGACGCGCTGAGTATTCTCGATAAGATCGTGAGCTTCACCAGCGGGACGGTCACTTACCAGAATACGCTGGAACACCTCAACATACTTGACGAAGATTATTATTTCCGCTTGCTCGATGCACTGGTGCAACAGGACATGGCAGGCGCGATGCTGTTATTCGACGAGATCAACCGCAAAGGATTCGAAGGTGATCTCGTATTGAACGGTTTCGCCGAGTTCATCCGGAACTTACTGGTGTCGAAAGACGCGAAGGCGGCGGCGTTGCTCGACGTTGTGGAGGGCATGCAATCAAAGTATACCGACACCGCCGCGAAGATCTCGCTCTCGTATCTCGTGAGCGCGCTCAACATCCTCAACGACGCGGAGATCAATTTTAAAATGGCGCGCAACAAACGCCTGCACGTGGAGCTTTGCCTGATCAAACTCAATTTCCTTCAACAGGCCATCGAGCTCGCTTCGGATAACAGCGGCGCGGTCGTAAAAAAAAAGCGGATTGACGGACCGGTAGCCTATCGTTACAAGTCGCTGCAATCCCTACAGGTAAAACCACAGGCGGCACCGCCCACACAGGAAGCGAAGCTTTTCGTTGAGCAGCCACCGCAACCAGCCAAAAAAGAAAAAATCATTGAAACGCCCAAGGTGGAACCGCAGCCGGTAACCACTTCGGCCACCGTACTCAAACCTTTCGGCAGCGGGAACAATAATAATGGTGGCAAGAAGAACCTGTTGGATGTGCTGAAGGCTAAATACGGAGACGAGTACCAGATCGACGTAGTGAAGCCCGCCGAATTGCTCGACCTGGACAAGCTGCGCGTTTGCTGGGAGAAATACACTTCTAAACTCACGAGCACCTCCGCGATGACGTTCAAAACCGCGAAGCTGGCGGTAGAGACCGAGACCAGTTTCTCCGTCACAGTGAATTCACTCACGCAGCAGAAATTCATCGAACACGAGCGGATGATGCTGATCGATCATATCCAGCAGGCGTTCTGCAACCCGATCATTAAATTCTCCATTAAAGTGGAAGAAGGTGAAAAACCGGATATCCCGCAACACATGCTCCTCAATAGCAGGCAGCGTTTCGAGAAGATCGCTGCTATGTATCCTCTCGTAAAAGAATTAAAAGAGAAACTAAAACTGGAGATCGATTACTGAGTTCTCCGGAAGTTCTCGGATACGAAAATCTCTTTTTTATTCCCGCTCATCTTCGCCTCTTCCAGGTAGAAGTTATCCTTGCGCACGCTGAATACGATCCGAATAAACCGGTCAGCTGTCTTTTCCTCTAAAATGATCTGTTCGCCCTGGATATAGCCACTGAGTATCCTCACTGGCCACACACCACTGTTGAATTCATAGAATTCAACTTTTCCTGAAACGGGGTTGAACCATACGTATCCTTCCGCGCGGAAGTTATCTCCTTTAACCGCGGTCAATTTCATAAAAATGAATCGGCTTCCAATTGTGGTGTCGAAGCTCGCGAGGTCTTCCACTGCCTTTCCAAAACTTACTCCTTTCCCTTCCCACTTCCCCACCAATAAATGCAGCAGGCTGTCTGCAGCAATCTTGTCCGCTAGTGCTTCTACCGGCTTGTCATTTCCTGACTTGGTCCCTTTCGTGATCACCGCCGCCAATCGCCAATCTTTCGATCGTTGTTCCCGGGTGAAGCTTAATAGCAGGGTATCCGAAGGATTGAGTACCTGCAACCCATCCGACTGGTGGAAGACGGTAACTTTTCCCTCACGTATCGCGGCCATCCATGCGGCACCCTGTATTTTTATGGTACGTGGGTCAAGGGCTTTCCAACCTTCGATGGTGACGATCTTTTTTATTGAGATAGTGTCTCCATTGCCCATTAGTATTGATAAAGTTTCCAGTGACCGAAGGGGTGTGGACAGGTCTATTTTGTACTGGGCCCGTGCGAATGGCGATTGTAAGAACAGGATGAGCGCCAGCGAGACCACGCGTTGTATGATTATGCCTGCCATCGATTTAAGGTACAAATTAAGCGCGATGGATCCTTCAACGGGGTCGGCCTTCTAAGATGCTTGACTTTTTTGTTGAATGTGCGTGGCAACCCCGTTGTTTCGGTTGATTACTTCCCATAATAAGCACTCACTATCCTGGCCGGTAACCACCGCTGTTCTTTCACTTCCTCTGCCTCATCTCTTTTCTTTTTGAAATAAACGAGCGAAACAGCAACAATCGAGAGACAGCCTTGTTTTAGTCTATATGGTAATTCAACAGATCTCGCTCCCTGCATTCCAGCTTCAAAAGGAATATCAATCGTGGCTGTTTTGGTTTCCCAACGGTCCCTCTCCTGCACCATACAACCGGTTGCCGAGATCCTCAGCTGCAGCATAACCGTTCCACTGGGCGCTGCGACTGATTCGAACAGGTCCATCGCCGGGATCTGTACGATGACCTTCCCCGGGGTGTCCCAATCTACCGTGATGTTGTTTTTCAACCGGTATCTTAATTCCGATTCTACATTTAGTTCCAGTCCATTTAATGACCCGGTCACCGGGCCCGGATGGTCCGGGTCCGCTTGTTTCAGCCATTCGGCCGCCGCGTTATCCACGCGGTACATGAGTTCAGCAGCGCGGTAGTCAGGAACAAGGGTCTCCATACCCTCCCTGAGCAACCTGGAAATGGTTTTCGCATGTCCGAACCGTTTAGCGGCCGCTTTTGTGTTTTTGGTTTGGCGCACATGCGCCGGCATGCTGCGAACGCAGGGCATACCCTTCCATTCGTAACAAATCACGGTGCCGACCTTGCCCGAGGTAAATATCGTGGGGTACTTTGCCATAAGACTGGTTCGAAACAGTAAGATACGAAAGTTTCACCAAGTCCATACCAAGTCCATTAAACCATGGACTTGGTATGGACTTGGTCCCTCGTTTTTGCGAACGTGTCCCGAACCAGTCCCGACCAGGGTGCGACCCGGGCACACATCCCATATTAATTATCTTCGTCCCGATGAAGGCAGTGATCTACAAGTCCACGGGCAGTTGGTACGTGGCAAGGGCCGAAAACGGGAAGACCTATAATGCCCGTATCAAGGGCATATTTAAGATAGATGGCATCACGTCCAGCAATCCCATAGCGGTGGGGGACGAGGTGGAGCTGGAGGAAGAGTCGGAGATCAGTACCGCGATCATTACGGAGATCCACCCGCGGCGGAACTACGTGGCCCGGTCCTCCCCGCACCGGAAAAGCCAGCACCATATCGTGGCCTCCAACCTTGACCAGAGCATCCTTTTCGCCACGCTGAAAGAGCCGCGGACATCGCAGGGGTTCATCGACAGGTTCCTGGTGTCCTGCGAGGCCTTCCACGTGGAAGCGATGATCGTCTTTAATAAATCGGATATCTATAAGGCCAAAGAGATGGCGAAATATGAAGGCCTTAAGAAAATGTACGAGGATGTGGGTTACCGGGTTTTTCTAACCAGCGTCATTAATAACGAAGGAGTGGGGGAGATCAAAGAAGCACTAAAGGGGAGGGTCACCCTGGTGAGTGGACACAGCGGGGTGGGAAAGTCAAGTTTGCTGAACGCGCTCTTCCCGGAAATGGACCTGAAAACGCAACGCGTTAGCGGCTGGAGTGGGAAAGGAATGCATACCACTACGTTCGCGGAAATGTTCGAACTGCCGGGCGGGGGAAGGATCATCGATACACCTGGGGTGAAGGAATTTGGGATTGTAGATATTTCGAAACAGGAGCTATCGCATTATTTCCCGGAGATGCGAAAAATGCTGAACGAATGCCAGTTCAACAACTGCATGCACATCAATGAGCCGGGTTGCGCGATAAAATCAGCGGTGGAAAAAGAGGAAATATCCTTTGAGCGGTACGTGAGCTACTGTAATATCCTGGAGACGATAGAAGAAAACAACTACTAGAACACCTTTCCCTGCAGGAAGCTGGCCAGTTCGGTGATCACCTTGTTGGGCTTGCCCGCCTTCTGGAAAATGCTGACGCCATTGTAGATATTATAATAAAGTGTAAGGGGATGACCTTTGTATTTGAAATGCCATTCAACGGTAGCGGAATCGTCTTCTTTACCAACGAATTTGACTTTCAGTTCCCTTGCCATGACATTGGCAATGCTGTAAAACTTTTTCATGCCGCAGTTATCGTCAATAACCGCTTCCAGGGCGCCCATCGGTGATTGTAATTCGTAGCTCATAACAAGATATTTTTCTGATTCTTTGTGCCGGGCTTGTGCCGCCTTCATTTGATTGCCGGAGCCTCGTGGCTTCGGAGTAAAGGCGTCGATACGTTATGAACTGAGATCACCGGTTCCCCACCTTCCGCTAGTACTTGTTCATGCGGTACTTCTTTCCCTTCTTCAAATCCTTTGCCGCTTTTGGATCACCGCTCAGGATTCTTTCAGCGCCCACATTGGCGCCGTTGCTGGGACAGCCTTTTTTGTTCGACCGGAACAGGCTGCAGGAGGTTAACAGGAAACTTGCCGCGAGGGTCAAGAAGAAAAGTTTCTTCATGTGGATGTTTTACCAGAAGCAAATTACCGAATAATTCCGTGTCTCTCTATGCCAGTCTTCAAAGAAGATTCAACTCATAGACCGATTACACAGGCGTAAGGCTGCATTTGGTGTATTAATTTAATGTGAAATACCGCTAAGTAGTAGCGATTGCTGTGCCGGGAAAATGTTCCCAATTCCGGAACCCAACCTGTCAGGTTAGGGCGCTTCGTTTATATCCCTGAACCAGCAAGAATACTTTACGTAGTTATTCGCGATGCGATCGATCTCGCCGTGGAGTAGTTCTTTGGAGACGTCCTTGACCTTTTTCGCCGGTACACCGGCGTAGATACTGCCTTCTTCCACCACCGTGCCTTCCAGCACAACCGCACCGGCCGCTATGATCGAGTTGCTGTGCACCTCGCAGCGGTCCATTACGATCGCGCCCATCCCGATCAGGACGTTGTCGTGCACCGTGCAACCGTGTACGATGGCGTTGTGGCCGATGGAGACATTGTTCCCGATGTTGGTGGCGTTTCGTTCGAAGGTGCAATGGATCACGGCCCCGTCCTGGACGTTCACCTTGTTGCCCATTTTTATATAGTTCACGTCGCCGCGCACCACCGCGTTGAACCAGAAACTGCAGTCGTTACCCGTGATCACGTCACCCACTATCGTTGCATTGGGTGCGATGAAACAGTTGGTGCCGAATTTTGGTGATTTGCCGTTGACGGGGGCGAGGAATGCCATGTTTGAAGATTGAAATTTGATGTTTGAGGTTGGCGATGACGCGATCAAAAATAGTTCATAGTCTCCGAATGCTTTGCGTTCTTTGCGATGAATCATTAACACCCGTCAACTGTCACCTGTCATCTGAAATGGACAACCGCAAGCTCTTCCTCCAGCATATCGCCCAGACCTCCGATTCACCGATCGGTCTTGAGATGGTGCGGGCGGAAGGCTGTTATATCTATGGGGCGGATGGGAAGAAATACCTGGACCTTATCTCCGGTTTCAGCGTGGCGAATATCGGGCATAGTCACCCAAGGGTGGTCAAAGCCGTCCAGGACCAGGCGGCGGAATACATGCACCTGATCGTGTATGGAGAATTCGTCGAACAACCCCAGGTGGCTTATGCGAAACTGCTCACGGATCACCTGCCGGGATCGCTCAACTGCGTTTACTTCACCAACAGCGGCGCCGAGGCGGTAGAAGGCGCGATGAAACTGGCCAAAAGGGCAACAGGCCGCTCAAATATTATCGCGTTCAACAAAAGTTACCATGGCAGCACCCAGGGTGCACTCAGTCTGATGGGTGACGAATATTTCCGCAATGCTTTTCGTCCCTTGCTGCCCGGTATTTCTCATTTTGATTTTGGCAGCCAGCAGGCGATCGACGCGGTCGACAACCAGACGGCCTGCGTGGTAATGGAAGTGGTCCAGGCGGAGGCGGGGATCATCATGCCCTCAAAAGAATGGCTGGAGGCCCTTGCAAAAAAATGCCGCGCGCATTCCGCGCTGCTGGTGTTCGACGAGATTCAATCCGGATTCGGGAGAACGGGCAGCCTCTGGGCGTTTGAGCAATATGGCGTAGTACCCGATGTGCTGTTACTCGGCAAAGCACTCGGCGGCGGGATGCCCCTGGGGGCGTTTATCGCTGATAAAGCTATTATGGACCTGCTTTCACATGACCCCGTTTTGGGACATATTACCACTTTTGGTGGCCATCCCGTGTCCTGCG
>JAJTCI010000076.1 GCA_021323155.1 Chitinophagaceae bacterium
CGGCTTTCCCAGCTCCTGATCTCGTCCAGCTGTTTTTTCATCCCGCTATTGAACTGCGGGAGTTGCTGCTGGCTCCTGTTTACGTATGGGACGTTCGTGTAAGCGTCGAGCAACTGGTAGCGGAGCAACTCAAAGAAAGACTGGTTATCGTTATTCGTCAAAATGGCGATGCCTAGTTTTTCTTCCGGCACGAAGCATACACCGCTGACCATCCCCGCCGCACCACCGGTGTGCGAGTACACCTGCCTTCCATTGTAATCAGAAACAACTACACCCAATGCATACCCACGAATATGAGAAGGATAGAAAGCGGATTTCCTGCTATTCGTCACAATGTTGATGTCACGCGACTTCTGCAGCACCGGCCAGTCGATCACGCGTTTGCCATTCACCCGCCCGCTATCCAGTTGGAACAGGAGCCATTTGGAAAGGTCATTCACGTTGCTGACGATGCTGGCGGAAGGACCCAGGTTATCCCACTGATCATAAGGCACGCGCTTTAATATGCCGCTGTAATTGGTTGTATACGGAAGGGCTGCGTTCTGCCTTTGTTCGATGCCGGCTGACAATGCATGCGTATTGTTCATGCCTACCGGGATGATGAGTGAATCATAAACATACACTTCCCAGGGTTGCCCCGTAACTTTTGGGATCACTTCGCCAGCCGTGAGGTAGCAACTATTGCAATAGCCATAGTCTTGCCGGAACCAGCCTACTGGTTTCAACAGGCGCATGCGGTACATGATCTCGCGGCGGCTGAGCTTACTGTTCCAGAAAGTAAAATCGCCCTGGTAGGTCTTTGTGCCAATTCGGTGTGTGAGCAGGTCTTTAATGGTGACTAGCTCGGTCGTCGTCTTGTCGTACAATTTATAATCCGGGAAATATTTTGTGATCTTATCGTTAAGCGAGAGTTTCCCGCGGTGTTCCAGGTTCGCCAGTGCGATACCTGTGAAGAGTTTGGTATTGCTGGCGATCATGAACAGTGTATTCTCATCCACGGGATCGTTTTCCCTGATGTCTGTAACGCCATAGCCTTTCATGAAAACTACTTTCCCGTCTTTTACGATCACGATGCTGAGGCCGGGTACCTGCCAGTCTTTCATTCCCTGCCGTATATAATTGTCGAGGCTGTCACGGATAAAAGACTCCTGCGTGGAACCAGTGAATGCCATGAGGCAAAAACAGAGGACTGAGAACAGGTGTTTCATTGGAATGTTTGAGTGGGGAAGATAGAGATTAAACCGGAGATGGCACAGGTGATCGACCTGGTTTGCCGATGGTGATCGCGACGATTCGAAGCGGTAAACAGTTTTATTTCTTCTTCCGGAAGTCGCCACGCTTCCAGGCTTCGATAAACTCGGCCCAGGCGGCGGGGTTGAAGACCTGCATGGGGGGTGTCTGCCCGGCGTAATATGCTTTGGCGGCCTGTGTGCGCAGTTGCTGGTTCACGGCTTCGCGGCCGTCCGGTGGTAAGGAGGCGATGAGTACTTTGCGTTTGGCTTCTTCTGTATTTTTCCTGGCGATCTCCAGGTCGTCATCGGGAATCCTTGTATTCACGAAGTCCCTTTCAAACTGCGCACGGGTAGGTCTAGTACGAATGATCGTGGCGGGCAGGTAGGTGGTATCATTTACCATCAGCTGTACGAGGCTATACTGGTTGTCGGTGAGGTTGGCAGGGATGTTCACTGACTTGTCTTTAAACCCCACGTAAGAAAAAAGTATCTCATCCCCTTTGAGTACCGCGATTGAAAACACACCGTATTCGTTCGCGATGGTGCCACGTCCCTTTCCTACAACTATCACACTGGCTCCCGGCAGCGCGCGAAGGCTGTCCGCCGTCATCACCACACCGTACAATTGGATCACCGAATCGCCGGTGTTCTTTTCTGTACCTGTTTTCGTATTGGTTGATTGCGCGGCAGACCGGGTGGCAAAAAAGCAGGAAAGTATGATAAGGGTATATCGTAGAAGTCTCTTCATTCCGGTTGTTGCTAATTTACAGAACAGTTCGTTTCCCGGAACATATTCAGAAAATTAAGCTTTCGTGTTTCGAAACAAAGTAAGGCAGGCAGCCGTTAACTTTGCCGCTTCGATATTGTTTTTAACAAAAACTTGCGTGATGACTGAAAAGGATATTCTACAGGCGCTGAGCACCGTGCAGGAACCCGACCTGGGGAAGGACCTGGTGACATTGAACATGGTGAAGGATATTAAGATCAAGGACAACGATGTGTTCTTCACAATTGTATTGACTACGCCAGCCTGCCCGATGAAAGATGCGATGGCTTCGGCCTCGGAGAATGCCATCCGGACCATGGTGAATAAAGACGCGAAAGTGCATGTGAATTTTACCGCGAATACTACCAGCAATCGTGTTGACCAGCGCCAGACGCTGAAAGGAGTGAAGAATATTATCGCTGTTGTGAGTGGTAAGGGTGGGGTGGGAAAAAGCACTGTTGCGGCCAACCTGGCTTTGGCCTTAAAGGAAGGCGGCGCCAGCGTGGGTTTGATGGACGCGGATATTTACGGACCGAGTGTACCTATTATGTTCGGGTTAAGGGGAGAAAGACCGATGATGAAAGATGTGGAAGGCAAGGGCCTGATCGTTCCTATTGAAAAGTATGGGATCAAAACATTGAGTATTGGTTTTTTAGTGGATGAAAAGAACGCGGTTGTGTGGAGAGGACCAATGGCAAGTTCCGCGATCCGCCAGTTTGTAACAGATGTTGATTGGGGCGAGTTGGATTACCTGGTGCTTGATATGCCTCCAGGCACCGGTGATATTCACTTGACAATTGTGCAGACCGTCCCGGTGACCGGCGTTATCGTGGTGACGACACCACAGGATGTCGCTTTAGCGGATGCCAAGAAAGCGATCGCGATGTTCGGGCAGGCGCAGGTGAAAGTGCCGATCATCGGTATCGTGGAAAATATGGCCTATTTCACTCCTGAGGAACTGCCGGACAATAAGTACTACATTTTCGGGAAGGAAGGGGGCAAAAGGCTCGCGGAGGAATATGACATTCCGTTTCTTGGCCAGATACCATTGGTGCAATCTATACGGGAAGGCGGCGACCAGGGCGTACCGGCAATGGTGGGCAAGGACGAGGTCACCAAAAAAGCATTCAGGGAATTCGCGGGTGTTAGCGTAAGAAATATTTCGATAAGAAATGCCAATATGCCGAAGACGGCGGTGGTGGAAATGATTAAGTGAAAGGCGAGATGTGAAAAGAGAAAAGAGAAATGGTGTCGGTCCACTCAAACGTGAGCAGACACCATTTTTGTTTGGTCTTGCAAGTCACCAAAGGTGAGCAGGCAACATCAATTAATTTAGCTGGAAGCAGGGGAACCTGAACAGTTGGCCGTCATATACAAACAGCTCTTCGATCTCGTAATCCCAATATTTGAATAAAGGGGACTTCATTAAATACTGGTCGGCGTCTGTCTTGGATTCCGCGTTTATCGTTATCCATATCCGCTGTGATTCCATACTCACGGCATACATATCAATCACATCGTTGTTGATGAGATAGTTTATATAGTTGCGGTGTAAAGGCACCAGGCTCATGAACTCGTCATCGATCTGGAACAATATCTCCACTTGAAACTTTTTCATATCATATCCTCTCCTTGAACTAGTGTAAAACCAAAGGCATGCCTAAATGCCTGATGGGGAAATTGTTATACAGTCCAATCGACGATACTGTTGGCAAAAGCTGGGTTATAAGGAGTTACCACGCGGATGTAATTGTCGGTGTAACCTTCCATCATCATGTTCTTATTGTAGCCTTCAAACAACACTTTCCGGTTTTGACCCCGTTGTTGTTCGGCGAAGTACTGCGACTTCATATAGGAGAGATTGCGTAGTATTTTGTTTCGCTCGTGGCGGGTGTGCTGGGGCACCACCGGATGGATATTTAAAGCATGTGTGTTGTCCCTTTCAGAATAGGTGAAGACGTGGAGGTAAGAGATATCGAGGTTGTGGAGGAAGTCAAAAGTTTCTTTAAACTCTTCTTCCGTCTCTCCCGGGAAACCCACGATCAGGTCCACCCCAATGCCACAATGCGGCATGAGTTGTTTGATGAGCGCAACCTTTTCAGCATATAATTCCCGTTTGTAACGACGGCGCATCAGGCCGAGGATATGGTTGCTGCCACTTTGCAATGGGATATGGAAATGCGGCATGAAGCGTTTGCTGTGGGCAACGAAGTGAATGATCTCGTCACTGAGCAGGTTGGGTTCTATAGAGGAAATGCGGTACCGTTCTATGCCCTCCACTTCATCCAGCGCACACACGAGGTCAAAGAAATTCTCTTCGTTTTTTTTGTTGCCGTCCGCGCCCTTGCCAAAATCGCCAAGGTTTACACCGGTGAGGACGATCTCCTTCACGCCTTTCGACGCGAGTTCCTGCGCATGGCGAAGTACATTTTCAATGCTGTCACTACGACTCTTTCCCCGTGCTTGTGGAATGGTGCAGAAAGAACAGGTATAATCGCAACCGTCCTGCACTTTTAAAAAGGTGCGGGTGCGATCGTTTAAAGAGTAAGAAGCATTGAAGCCGGAAACGTCTTCGATATCGCAGCTGGAGATCTTGGTTGAATCACCTTTGCTCAGTTCCAGGAGGTGTTGGGCGAGGTTGAATTTTTCGGATGCACCCAGGACAAGATCAACGCCGGGTATTTCAGCGATCTCCTTTGGTTTGAGCTGCGCATAGCAACCCGTGATGACCACGAGGCTTTCGGGTGACTTGCGCTGGATGCGTCGCACCAATTGACGGCACTCCTTGTCCGCATTGTCGGTGACGGAGCAGGTATTGATCACGTACACATCGGCCAGGTCGTCAAACTGTCTTTTCTCAAAACCTTCGTTCTCCATCATGCGACTGATGGTGGAGGTCTCGGAAAAGTTCAGTTTACAACCGAGTGTATGAAATGCTATGGATCTCTTTTTCAGCAAGGCCGGCAAAGATAGGATTTAGCAGTGAGGCAAGAGGCACGGGGGATCCCGGAGCCGGAGTCTTTCGTGGGGTGGGAAGCGAAATATCTACGAAGGAATTTGAGATGTGTAGCTAACTGGTAGCAAACGAAAAGAAAGGAGGGTAAAATTGCCCGGATGTATAGACCTAAGTGGCAGCAGACACTCATTACAAAACTTTAACAACCAGTGCAGGAGGCCGCATAAGCCAATTTTTGCGTTTTAGGCATTTTCAGGTAGTTTCGCCCCCTGACTATTGTGACTTAAACCAAAACATCTTATGCAGTTCAGAAGGATCAATAACATTACCGGGTGGGTCGTTTGTATCATAGCCTGTCTTGTCTATATACTCACCGCTGAAGCCGGCGGTAGTTTCTGGGATTGTGGTGAATTCGTGGCTTCCGCCTACAAGTTGCAGGTGCCGCATCCCCCGGGGGCGCCCATGTTCGTACTGCTTGGACGGATCTTTATACTGTTGTTTGGCGATAACCCGCTTACTGCAGCCAAGGCGGTCAACGTGATGAACGCAGTGGCGAGTGGCTTCACCATTCTTTTCCTTTTCTGGACCATCACGCACTTCGCCCGCCGGATCGTGCTGGGATGGGGTACCGTGGATACCAATAACATGACCACCCAACAGATCGTTTCCGTCATGGGAGCGGGTGTTGTTGGCGCACTGGCATACACATTTTCCGATTCTTTCTGGTTCAGTGCGGTAGAAGGCGAGGTGTACGCGCTGTCTTCATTCTTTACCGCGCTGGTGTTCTGGGCGATACTGAAATGGGAGCATTCGGCCGACCAGCCGGGCGCGGACCGGTGGATCATATTCATCTTCTTCATGATGGGCCTTTCGATCGGGGTGCACTTATTGAACCTCCTTACCATCCCCGCGATCGTATTGGTGTATTATTTCAGGAAGAGAGATCATTTTAATTATAAGCTGATCCGTAAATGGTTTGTGTGGCTGGTGATCATCGGGGGCGTGCTTGCATTGATCGCGTCAGTGCTCGCTTCTAAAGCCGAAGAGAACGCCCTGGTAGAACGCTATGGTGAGAACGCCGATGTGCCGTTCTCCGATTCAACGCTGGCGGGACTCTGCGTGTTGGGTATTGGATTCGCTATCGGCTTGCTGTACCTGGTTGAACGACTCTCCAGTAAACGGAAAGAAGAATACGGCGGCATGTATATTTTCCTTGTATTGGGTTGTGTACTGACCGGCATCGTGCAGGTGGGCGTGATCCAGTATTCGGTGAAAGCCGCGGGCGCTTTTGACCGTGTATTCGTCAACGACATGAACCTGCCTTTCTTCTCCGGCTTCGCGTTCTTCTTTATACTCATCGCTGTGTTGGTATGGCTCGGCCTGCGATATGCCGCGAAAAGAGGCTGGCCTTTCCTGCGCCTCGGCCTCTGGTGCCTCGTGTTTATGCTGATCGGTTACAGTACCTATGTTACTACGATGATCCGTGCAAGTGCTGATCCTGCTGTGGACATGCACAACGTTGACAACCCGAGCACGCTGGTGGCTTACCTGGGTCGTGAACAGTATGGTGATTTCCCATTGTTGTACGGACAGAAATACACGGCCCGTCCTGTGGCCAGCAGGGAAAAGGGTACGCAGTACGAGAAGATCAACAACAAGTATGTTGAAGTAGGAAAGCAGATCGATTATGTATACCTGCCGGAGAATAAGATGGTATTCCCGAGGGTATGGGACAACAGCGATAAGAAAAGTTATTACAACGTATTCCTGGACATCGGCGTAACGAGGGATCCGCAAACGGGAGAAGAGCGCTATGACCGGGATCCTGACATGAGCGATAATATCAAGTTCTTTACCAACTACCAGTTGTACTGGATGTACTTCCGCTACTTTATGTGGAACTTCTCCGGTAAGCAGAATGACGTGCAGGGTGTATTCGCCGGTAACGTTCGGGATGGTAACTGGATCACCGGCGTACCGTTTATGGATAAAGCGTTGTATGGTGACCAGAACCTGATGCCTGACAGCATGAAGAATAATAAGGCGAACAACAAAATGTTCATGCTGCCTTTTATTCTTGGACTGATCGGGGCCATCTACCAATACCGGAAGAGCGGTGCGGATTTCGTGGTGAGCTTCCTCTTGTTCTTCTTTACCGGTTTCGCCATTGTGCTTTACCTCAACCAGCCAGGCTACCAGCCAAGGGAACGGGATTATGCATACGTAGGTTCTTTCTACGCGTTCGCGATCTGGATAGGTCTTGCGGTGCTTGCATTCATAGAAGCGGGTATGGCGAGGTTCAAACAACTGGTGATGGATAATCTTAAAGTTGGGGGTGTGATCGCTGGAATTATGCTGATCGCGGCACTTGCTGCCAAAAGCAGTCCGTTATTCGCAGTTGGCTTCTTCATCTTATTCGCCATCGTTGGGGCGGGCTTCCCTTACCTGTTTATGGCGTTGAAGAAACCAAAACTGATCACCAACGTGGCCATCGGCCTTTGCCTCCTGGCGGCACCGGTGTTGATGGCTACCCAGGAATGGGATGATCATGATCGCAGCAAGAAAGTCCTGGCGCGTGACCTTGCGCGGAATTACCTGGAGAGCTGTGAGAAGAACGCTATCGTCTTTTCATTCGGGGATAACGATACATACCCATTGTGGTATGCACAGGAGGTAGAGGGCATCCGGCCAGACGTGCGGGTGATCAACTACAGCCTGTTGAGCGCCGAATGGTACATCAACCAATTGCGTTATAAAGTGAATGAAAGCGACCCGATCGATGTGATCTTCTCCGAAGAACAGATCCGTGGCGTCAACAGGAGTTCGATTACCTATAAGGCTGCAGGCGATGCGAACACTTACTATGACCTGTATGACATGTTGAAGAATTACGTGGGTGATGATGCCGATCCGAAGAAAAAGGATCAGTATGGCGGTAACACGTTCCCTACCAGAAAAGTCTTCCTCCCGGCAGATAAACAGGCGCTGGTAGCAAACGGAACGCTGAATGCAAACGATTCTGCCGTGAGCCGGATGCAATTCGACATTCCTTTGGGCAGTATGTATAAGCATCACCTGGCGGTGTTGAGCGTGATCGCCGCGAATGCGCAGAACGGGTGGAAGCGTCCTATTTACTTTACTACTTACACCAATGATATCAACGAGCTGGGTATCGCGTCCTACCTGAGAAGGGACGGCATGGCTTACCGGCTTGTACCGGTATCGAATACAACCAGCGCCAGCGGCCTGCACCTGAATACGGACAAAATGCTGAAACTTTTGATGGATGAGCAGAAATGGAAGTCAGGCAATGCCAATATTCCCGGTGTATATTTTGATGAAGAGAACAGGCGCCACCTTGTTGCGATGCGTGAAGTGCACGCTCAACTGGCGATCGATCTTGCGCAGAAAGGAAGAGCCGCCGAAGCAAGGCAAATCCTGGAAAGGGCTGACAAGCTGATCCCGGAAGTGAACATGCCTTATGGCATGAGCGGCCGTTACTACAACGATCATAACAAAGCATCAATTGGATTCCTCCAGGCGTGCTATTTGGCGGGTGCGACCGAACTGGCAAAGAAAGTGTCAGCGTCTGTGAAGAAAGACCTTGAGCAACAAGTACGTTTTTATAAGTCGCTTGCCGACGACGAAGAGAAAGCGCAGAATATGAGCCGGGAGCATCAATATGCAGCAGAATATCTGAAGCAAGTGATGGAAATTGACCAGCGGTACGCGGGCAAACCGCCTGTGCCACCGGGAGAGGGTACACCACCGATCACCAATCCGAAATAGTATTAAGGCCCCGTCAGAATGACGGGGCCTTTCGTTTTCCGGAGAACCTTCGGTACCATACGGGCGTTATCACTTCCATAACGGGTTTTTGCCTAGCTTAGTCGGAGCCTCACCAGCAATGTGAGCATACCATTGACTATGATCGGCCACCGCTTTATACGATTCGATCCTTCAAGGGATGGCAAGACCAGGTTTGAACAAATGCTGGACGTCTTCATGCAGTTACTCACCTATACCAACGGCGACGCCGCCGAAGCACTGAAATGGATGAATGAACTGGACAGGCAATACGGCTTTACAGATGACGAATATGGTATGGGTGACTTTATCGACGACCTGAAACAGCAGGGGTATATGGATGAAGACCCCGCGAATGGGAAT
>JAJTCI010000077.1 GCA_021323155.1 Chitinophagaceae bacterium
CAGAGTGATACTGTATTCCAATACTACCCTGGACGGCGCGATCATTATGTATCGGAAACTTGGGTTTAAAGAGGTGCCGATCGAACAGGGCGTATACCAGCGTTCTGATATAAAGATGGAAATATTACTGGAGAACATTCCCCAATTGCAAAATCATCAAACATGGAAATAATAGCCGGCATTAAACTGAAACCCACCGTTCATTCCCGGATCGACGAGGCAGACCTCTCGGATCCGGGTTTTGGAAAATATATGAGCGATCATATGTTCACCTGTAAGTTCATCGACGGCGAATGGATGGCGGCACAGGTCATTCCTTTTGGCGATATGCTGATCAGTCCTGCCGCCCTCGCGTTGCACTATGGTCAATCCGTATTCGAAGGCATGAAAGCCTTCCGTATGCAGGACGGTCGTATCAATATCTTTCGACTGGAGAAACACTGGGAGCGGCTTAACAGTTCGCTGCATCGCATGTGTATGCCCAAAATACCTAAGGAACTCTTCACCGGATCGCTGCGGCAACTCGTGGACATCGATCGCAATTGGGTGCCCATGAAAGCGGACACTGCGCTCTACCTCCGGCCGTTCGTATTTGCCAGCGAAGCAAAAATGGGGGTTAAGGTGAGCGAGGAATACACCTTCGTGATTATAACGGGCCCTGTGGAGATCATCTATGCCAAACCGATCAGGGTTAAAGTAGAGCGAGAATTCATCCGGGCTGCCAAAGGAGGAACCGGTTACGCCAAGTGTAGTGGAAATTATGGCGCCGCGTTTTATCCCACGCAGCAGGCGAAAGCGCAGGGTTATGACCAGGTGTTATGGACCGATGCCACTGAACACCAGTATATCGAGGAGTCGGGTATGATGAATGTGATGTTCATTATCAACGACAAACTGATCACCCCCGCCTTGAGCGATTCCATTCTCGATGGCGTCACCAGGGATTCTTTGATCGTACTGGCCCGGGAAATGGGTTTGCAGGTAGAGGAACGAAAAATAGGCGTGGATGAATTGAAGCTGGCTTTCCTCAATAAGACAATCACCGAAGCCTTTGGCGCCGGCACCGCGGCCGTCGTGGCCCCGATCGCTACGATCGGAATTGATGAGCGCGAATATCATTTGCCCGCCTATTCCGGGTCAAATATCATGTTCAAACTGAAATCACGGCTAGACGCATTGCGGACGGGGATTGAAAAAGATGTCTTCCGCTGGAACAGCATCATTGATTAAGTCTGTTTTGAACCAGGTGATTCAATGACCACTGTCTTATTGACTTTTCCGCCGCATTCCGCTTACCTTTATGTCCGATGAATTTCCGGGACACTTTTGGTCTTGCCTCCCGCACCGTCAGGAGTAATAAACTGCGCACGGGCATCACTGTTGCCATTATCGCGTTCGGCATCATGGCGCTCATCGGTATCATCACCGCCATCGAGGCCATGAACCAAAGCCTCACCGAGAATTTCTCCACCATGGGGGCGAACGCCTTTAGCATTCGCTTCCGCGAGTCGCGTGGCGTTCAGTTTGGCAGGCGGAGCAATGTATCCAAATCGGTCAAGGGAAGAAAAGAGCGAAAGGCGATTCTTGACAAGGTAATCACAAAGGAACAGGCAGAGTTATTCAAATCAAGCTTTACCTATCCTGCAGCAGTGAGCATCTACCTGCGTGGCGGATCCAACCTGGAGTGCAGGTATATGGAGAAAAAGACCAACCCGGAAGTAACCGTATGGGGCGGCGATGAAAACTATCTCAATGTAAACGGCTATTCACTCGCGGTCGGGCGAAACTTCAGCCAGCTCGATGTCGAATCAGGCCGGAACGTGTGTATGATCGGTAGCGGCATCGCTTCAAAACTTTTTGGAAGGAACCCGGAAAGAAGCATCGATAAGATCATCCGTGTGGGCAGCGTACCCTACCGTGTCATCGGTTTGCTCAAGAGCAAAGGCTCCAGTGCCTTCCTGCGGCAGGATGATGTGATCATTACCTCCTACAACAACGCCCGGCGAATGCCGACGGCGCAGACTTCTTACCTCGTCGGTGTTAAGGTGGACAATGTAACGCAGCTGGAACCGGCCATCGGGGAAACTACCGCCACGTTCAGGGCGGTACGGAAACTGACGCCGGTGGACGAGGATAATTTCGCCATAGAAAAAAGCGATAAGATCGCGGAAACTTTTATCAGTGTGCTCGGGAGTATCCAGGGCTCCGCAGGTGCCATCGGTTTGATCACCCTCATTGGTGCGGCCATCGGCTTGATGAACATCATGCTCGTAGCGGTGAACGAACGCACGAGGGAGGTCGGGTTGATCAAAGCACTCGGGGGCAAACGCGCCAACGTTAGGATGCAATTCCTGCTGGAAAGCATGATCATTAGTTTAATGGGTGCTTTTTTCGGGATCGTACTGGGTGTGCTCGTCGGTAATCTCTTTACACTGGTGATGCAAACCGGTTTCGTCGTCCCCTGGAAATGGGTGGGGCTTGGCATATTTATCTGTTCCGTCGTTGGCCTCCTGGCTGGCCTGTATCCTGCCTATAAAGCTTCAAAGCTGAACCCCATTGTTGCCTTACGGTATGAGTAAGTAAGTCTAACCTTTGACTTCCGGTGGTTGAATCATTTGGGTGCCATGAACTGGAAATCCATCTATGTGCCTAATGTGCCTATGTGGTAATGGCTTGACATAAAAAAAGCCCCGTTGAAAAACGGGACTTTTCTATCACAAACTCTATTAACGTTATTTCTTTGGGTCAAGCGCATCTTTGATACGTTCTGCCAGGTCCTGTAAATGGATCTTGCTCATCGAATCGGTCGTGCCGGCGATCGCAGCGGTAACCTGTGTCCTTAATCTGTTCAGCTGCGCTCTCGCGATAGCAGGCAGGTCAGTACGTGCCAGGTTCAATGACGAAGTCCCACCGAAGCTTGTTGCAGTAGCCGCAGGCGGGTTCAGTATGCTGTTCAGGCGCTCCACGTAGGCTTTCTGCAATCCGCGGCGATACATATCAATCGCTTTCTTACTCGCCAGTTCGCTGAACAATCCCGCTTGCACATCATTCAGTAATTCTACCGCGCTGTAAGCTTTGTCTGCGCCGAAACGCTCAACGTTCACCTGTAAGCGATTCATTCTCTCATTGCTCAACAGGCTGCTGAGGCTGGCCTCCTGTGCGGAAGTAACAGGGTCTGACACTTCGCCCGGGTTACTGATCCGGTTCCAGATATCCTTACTCACCAACCATTTTGGTGTTTCGAAGACCTGCTTGTGCAGGAACGTAACCGCTTCTTTCTGGCGGCTTCTGGGAACGACCTCGTAGATCGCGCCACCTTCTTCCGCGGTGCGGAAGGTTTCGGTTACGCCACCAACGCTGGTCGTCACGTGGCCCATATAACGACGGAACTGGCTTACCAGCTGGCCGTACATGTCGTTAAGGTTTTCGTTGATCTGGTTGGGTTCTTTTGTCCACTCCTGCAGGTTATTGAGAATGCGCTGCAGGTTCTTGATTCCGTATTCACTTGCTTTGATCGCGTTATCGCCCAGGTCCTCACGCTGGCTGCGTGGATCGTTATCATTACCTAGCTCGTACGTGCCGAACCACGTCCTTGGATTCCTGGCGATGGTTTCGCGGATCAGTTTATCACTGTTCTTTTTTACTTCTTCTTCCGTAGCACCGGGGATGTAACCATAGCCCCATTTGATGGCCCACACATCGTAATCGCCGATCTTGGGGAACAGTCCTGGTTCAGTGATATTATCTTCTGGCTGCGCCACGTAATTGAAACGCGCGTAGTCCATGATGGAAGCGGTATGCCCGTATCTCTCAACCCATGCTTTATTGCGGAGGCTGTCAACCGGTGTTCGGCTGCTGCTACCCATGTTATGCAATAATCCGATGGTATGGCCCACCTCGTGCGATGAAACGAACCGGATCAATTCACCCATAAGGTCATCGTCAAATTTCATCTTTCTTGCCCGGGGGTTAACCGCCGCGGTCTGGATCATATACCAGTCGTGCAGCAGTTTCATCACGTTGTGGTACCAGCCGATGTGGCTCTCCAGTATTTCCCCGCTGCGCGGATCGTGTACGTTCGGGCCATAGGCATTAGTAACATCGGAAGCGAAATAACGCAACACGGAGAAGCGCGCGTCTTCAGTACTCATATCCGGGTCATTCGGCCATTCTTTTCCGATGATCGCGTTCTTGAAGCCAGCGGCTTCGAAAGCGATCTGCCAGTCGTTGATACCCTTGATCAGGTAGGGTACCCATTTCTTCGGGGTGGCAGGATCGATATAATAAATGATCGGCTTCTTGGGTTCAACAAGCTCGCCACGCTTCCATCTTTCGATGTCGGCATCCTTAGGCTCCAGCCTCCAGCGTACTGCGAAGGTCTCCTGGTCTACCCGTTGCTGGTCGTCGCTGTACACCGTGAATTCATCAGGAAAATAACCAACGCGTCGGTCCCAGTATCTCCTGGCCATCGGCGTTCTTGGCAGAACGATCATCGATGTGTTGAGTTCGAAGGTTACCGCGCCAGCCGCATTTGCAGCAGGAACGCTTGATCCGCCACCTGGTGTCGGCGCGCCGCTCGAAGGAACGGATACGAAAGTTTTCACCGTCCGGATCTCTGTATTGAGCGGGTAGGTGTTAATGCTTTGGATATACGAACGGTCAGAAGCTACAGGTCCCAGGTTAAAGGAACGCTTACCCGCCGGGCTCAGGCTCACCACCTGGTTGTCGCCTTTAAAGAACTCGGTCACATCAATCACCACACCTGCGGAATCCCTGGCGAAAGCCGCGATCGGGAAGGCAGCTGCGATGGGGTTAAGGTTGGAGTTGGATACTGCTTTCGAGATCTGGTTAGTAGAATCGGCAATATTGATCAGCGTGATCACCCGCAGGAAAACATTGTTGCTCGGTCCTCTTTCAAATGCCAGCGTCTGGCGGTTGGTCTGCTCACCACCATAGGTGGCGCGCCCTGAACCGCTGTTGGCCGGCACACGCACAAAACGGGTAACCGCCATGATCTCGCGATACATCAGGGTGTCGGGTATCTCGAAGTAATATTTATCATCTACCCGGTGCACAGTGAAAAGGCCTTTTTTACTCACGGCCTTGTCAGTGATCACTTCTTTATAGGCTTTTGGCCCGGGCCGGCTGGGTCCTGCACCGGTCGCGGGTGGGGTGGTGCCTGGTGGCGTGGAAGGTGGCGTAGTCGGCCGCTGCTGGGCGTTGCTCGCCAGGCTGGCACCGATCACCAGTAACAAAAAGATTTTTTTCATGTAGCTCAAAATTTATTAGGCGGTGAAAGTACTAAAGCATTTGATTCGAAGAAGGCGAAACTTGACGGGCGGGTTAGGGCCGGTTTTCCCTGCAAAAACCGCCCCCTGCGGAGAAGCGGAAAGTTTACCGCAATGTGTTGTGTAGAAGGATAAAATACATAATTTGTGTGCTATTTAAAATATTTTCGCATTTGACCGCATTTTATGTAGAATTGCGAACCAAATTTTTAATCACTGATTTCTAAACAAAAAAATCAATTGAGTCATGGCTGAAACAAGACCTACTGCTACCGCGACTGCTGTTAGAAGTACTACCTCCGTGCAACCGAAGAAATCCAGCAATGTTATCGCGTGGTTAGCACCCGTACTTTGCCTGGTGCTGGGATATGTGATCTGGCGCTTCATTCTTGGTAACCCCGACAACTTCACCCACCCCGATAAATCCGGCGCTTGGTTTTGGCCTAAACACGAAGGACCCAAGGGCGGCCTGGTAAAAATGTACGAAGGCGGTATCATCGTGCCGATCCTGATCGCGAACTTATTGGTTGTAATCACTTTCGTTATCGAAAGATTACTCACCATCAGTAAGGCTACCGGCCGTGGCAACATCGCCGAGTTCATCCGTAAGGTACAGTTCAACCTCGCCAATAAAGACGTTGACAAGGCGATTGCCGAGTGCGACAGGCAGAAGGGTTCTGTAGGCAACGTAATGAAAGCCGGCCTCAGGAAGTATAAGGAAATGATCACCAATACCGAACTGGCAACCGACCAAAAAGTGCTGAATATCCAGAAAGAAGTAGAGGAAGCGACTGCACTTGAACTGCCGATGTTGGAAAAGAACCTCGTGTTCCTTTCAACCATCGCTTCGGTAGCAACCCTCCTTGGTCTGTTGGGCACGGTACTCGGTATGATCACCTCGTTCTCGGCTTTGGGAGAGGGGGACAGCGCCGACGCTACAAAAGCGCTTTCGGTTGGTATCTCTGAGGCCCTGTACAATACAATCGATGGTATCACCTACGGTATCGATGAGTCAGGTTTTACCCTTACCCAGAGCTTTGCCGCTAACTACAAATAGTTAAAGGCGCTTACTAGCTATGGAAAGTGGCAGAATTTGTATCTCATTATCGAACATTAAAAATTAGAGAATGGCCAGGCCTAAAATACCACGAAAGAGCACGAATATCGATATGACGGCTATGTGCGACGTTGCCTTTCTTTTATTGACATTCTTCATTCTGGCAACCGAATTCAAGCCTGAACAGGCTGTCGCGGTTACCACGCCCACTTCTGTGCAAAAGGATCCGGTTCCCCCGGAAGAAGGGGTGCTGGTGTCCATTTCGCCGGACGGCAAAGTATTCCTGAACATCCAGAACCCTGAACGCAGGCAAGCGGTACTCGAAGACCTGAATAAGCGTAAGTCGCTGGGAATGAGTGATGCCGAGATTGCAAAGGCCAATGCGCTGCCGTTTTTCGGCGCGCCGGTCACCCAGCTCAAATCCTCACTTTCAGTGCCCGCGGATAAATACATATCTGCTTCGTTCCCGGGCATTCCCGCAAAGGATAGCGCTAATAACGAGGTGACAGAATGGATGCAATCCGTAGTGGCCGCTTATAAGGGGGAGAAAATGAACCTGCTGCTCAAGGGCGACATGAATTCCAAGTACCCATATTTTAAGAATGTGATCACGGCATTCAAAAAGAACAACCTGATGAAGTTCCAGATGGTGACAAACCCTGAGAATGTACCAACGGGCACCGAACTCTTTTTGACGCCAAGGAAGAAGACTTAATTATTAACAAAAAAACTCAGTGATATGGCAGAAATGGATGTCTCGTCGGGTGGCCATAAAAAAGGCCCCGGGGTCAAAAAAAGTAAGAAGCTGTCCACGCGGGTAGACCTTACGCCAATGGTGGACCTGGGTTTCCTGCTCATCACGTTCTTCATTTTTACAACAACGATGAGCCAGCCCACCGCTATGAAGCTCAACCTGCCAAAGGATGTTGACAATCCTGATGAACAGAATGAAGCGAAGGAATCGGGCGCTTTGACGATCCTTCTTGGTGGCGATAACCACGTATTCTATTATGAAGGGAAACTATCTTCTGACGGTTCGAACTTCAGGTCGTCTTCATTTTCCGGGGACAGTAGCATACGCGATGTGATCATCAGGAAAAAGAAAGAAGTGATCCGGATACACCAGCACACTTCCAGCTGTGCGGAGATCTGGGCGAAGAACGGTAACAATGAAAATTCCTGTAAGGACCGCGACCTGGTGGTGGTGATCAAACCCGGTGAAGAATCTACCTATAAGAACGTGGTGGATATACTGGATGAGATGGCGATTAATGTAATTCAACGTTACGCGCTGGTTGACATCAGCCCGGGCGAAGTACAGCTGATCTCAGCCACGGAAGCAGCGAACCCTGCGAAAAAGTAGTAAGAACAATATGGAATTCAGGCAAGTTCTGAATCTTATATAAAAGCATTAGTAATGGAAAAAAGTAAAATCTTAAACGCCGACGTCCTCGATATCATCTTCGAGGGGAGGAACAAAGAATACGGTGCTTACGAGCTGCGGAAGACTTACAGGAATCGTCTTGTGATCGCGATCGTCGCTACGCTGCTGGTGTGCCTGATCTTCTTTATCGGTTCCTTCATCGCTAACATGCAGGAGGACGACAACTCGGAACTGCAGGTGCAGGATGTAAATCTTGAGCAAATGCAGCAAGAGGAAGAAAAGCAACCGGAGCCGCCTCCGCCACCACCCCCGCCTCCCCAGGAGCCGCCAAAGGTGGAGATAACTAAATTCACACCACCTAAGATCGTAGAAGACGAAAAAGCCAAACCTGATGAAGCGCCTCCTGTGCAACAGGACCTCGACAGCAGCAAGATTGGTAAATTCAATGAGAAAGGTACGGCAGACCAGGGCTTCACAGAACCGCCTCCGGAGCCTGTAGGAACCGGTGCTAAAATTGAAAAAGAGCCGGAGGAAGATTACGATAAGATTTTCACTGTCGTGCAGCAGGAGGCAGCATTCCCTGGTGGCCTCGCAGGATGGAGCAGGTTCGTTGAACGTAACCTCGACCGCGAACTGCCCGCCAATAATGGTGCGCCCCCAGGAAAATACACCGTCACCATCTCCTTCATTGTGGACAAGGAAGGTAAGGTGAGCGAGGTGAAAGCCGAGAACGACCCGGGTTATGGTACTGCCGCGGAAGCCGTGCGTGTGATCAAGAAGGGTCCGAACTGGACGCCAGCCTTGCAGAACGGGAGGAACGTGATCTCTCGTAAGAAGCAAAACATCACATTCGTAGTTGAAGAATAATAACAGTCTCCATTACTGGATTAATAAGCAATCCCCTGGCATTATCGCCGGGGATTTTTTATTTCCCTTCCTGCATCAACAGTTATTTTTGTTGAAACTTCAGCATGGCAGGCAAACTCACCGGTTGGGACGATACGATCGTTGCCCTGGCAACAGCGCCAGGTCTGGCCGCGATCGCTGTAATTCGACTCAGCGGTAGAGACGCTATTCCTATTGCGAATAGCTTGTTCCCTTCGAAGGACCTCTCCAAACAACGATCTCACACGCTGCACGTCGGTATGCTGCGTGATGAGGAAGGGTTACTGGATGAAGTAGTGATCTCGCTTTACAAAGGTCCTAAATCTTATACTGGAGAGGATGTGGTGGAGATCAGTTGCCATGGTTCTGTCTTTGTGCAGGAGAAGATCATTGCAGCCGTCATCGCTACAGGAGCGCGACTGGCCAAACCCGGTGAATTTACTTTGCGCGCCTTTCTAAACGGCAAGATGGACCTTACTCAGGCGGAAGCGGTGGCCGACCTAATCGCGAGTAATTCTGAAGCCAGCCGCAGGACCGCGCTGCACAACATACGCGGGGGATTTTCAGACGAGCTCAAAGACCTGCGCGAACAGCTAATCAAATTCTCCGCCCTCATTGAACTGGAACTCGATTTCTCCCAGGAAGACGTCGAATTTGCCGACAGGACCCAACTGGAACAACTCATCACCCAATTACAACAGGTGATCAGCCGCCTGTTGCAGTCATTCCGGCTGGGTAACGTGATCAGGCATGGCGTTCAGGCAGCGATCATCGGGAAGCCGAACGCGGGCAAGTCCACTTTACTAAATACGTTACTTAACGAGAACCGCGCCATCGTGAGTGAGATCGCCGGCACTACCAGGGACACGATCGAGGAAGTACTGAATATCGATGGCGTATTGTTCCGCCTGATCGATACAGCGGGTATCCGCCAGCATACCAGCGACGTCATTGAAACTATTGGTGTGGCCAGGAGCATGGAGAAGATGCGCGCCGCCGATGTGGTCCTGTATATTTTCGACGTGAACGAGACCAGTGCTGAACAATTGGAACAATCAATTAAGGAATTGGAATCCGCGTCCGTTAACTATTTACTGGTCGGCAACAAGTCCGACACGGGTAACAATGCTGCTAAATTCAACGGCCGTGAAATTGTATTTATTTCCGCAAAGGAAGGCACCGGAATCGACGCGCTAAAGCAAACGTTACTACGTAAGGCTGTCACCGGTGACATCAATACGGAAGATACCATCATCACCAATGCCCGGCACTATCAAGCCCTGCAGCAACTGAACGACCGCCTGGCCGAGGTGGCTGAGGGCATGGAACAAAAGATACCAGGCGACCTGCTGGCGATCGATATCCGCCAATGCTTGCATTATTTGGGCGAGATCACTGGCGAGATCACCAACGAGGACCAACTGGACTATATTTTTTCGAAGTTTTGTATCGGGAAGTAATTAATAATTTGACGACAGATTAACCTTGAAAACTTTACTCGTAATATCACTATTTCTTTCCTGCACTTCTCATCCTACAGTGCAGGATGATAGCTGTATAAACCTAATTAAGATTAGCAATCACAGCGACTTGCCTTTAAAATTTGACACCATTATTATTAAGGATGCTAATTTGATACAAAAGATTACCGCAGAGGCAAAGAAATTGAAAGAGATTACTAAAACGGAGGCAGTCGACTCATGGGGGGAACCTGCTACAAAAAGCAATTTCGGATACTATGCGGTCGGGTTATTTTGCAATGGTGAAATGGTCACTGAAATTGATATTTATTATACCGTTTATACGGGAGTCGTTTTGATGAAAAATATGGCCTATTATAAAAATGATGATTTCGAAGCTGCAGTTCTATTTGCGCTCCAAGATAATCTCTAATACGCAACGTTATTAGATCAAAAGCGCCGAATCACTACTACCTTTTACCAATCTCCATGCATGGTTATCATTTGCTGTCACCCACAACACCCAGCTCCATAGGAGCGAAACGTTTGTAGTACCTGGCAATAGCTAGCGCAAAGAGCCTCGTAGAGGCGATACCGGATATTACCTTAACGCGCCAAAACAAAAAAAAGACCGCAGTCTCCTGCGGCCCTTTAATATCAGCTCAATATTTTATTGCTTCACCAACCGTATCACCTGTTTACTTTCCCCATCAGTCACCGTCACAAACAACATTCCACTACCAACACCGCTCGCCGGTATCGTGAGGGTAGATTCTCCCACCTGTAACGCCACCTGCCTTGCATAAACGATAACCCCGCTGGCACCGGTAACCTGCAACTGCACTGTTCGCGCACTGCTTGTATTAACCGCCAGCACAATATCATCCTTTACCGGGTTCCCCATGGCCGATACGGTAAAGCTTGCGTTATTAGCCATTGAAACTTTCTCTATCGTCGAGTAACTATACACGCCATCATTATCGGTTTGCTTCAGCCGGTAGTACACCGTGCCCTTTACATTCCTGCCATCGATGAATGTGTAATTCAGCCCTGCAGCATTTCCCTGCTCCGCTTTTGTTTTTACAAACGCGATAGAAGAGAAATCCTTTCCGTTCACGGATCGTTCTACATCAAATCCCTTGTTGTTCACCTCGGTAGCGGTAGACCAATTCAATTGTACACAATCAGTTTTTAACGTGGCGGTGAAAGCGCTCAGCTTCACTGGTAAAGAATAACCTGACTTGGAAGCCCAGATGCCGTTATTGGTGGACAAGCTGAACACCGTATACGTATCATCACCATTGTTTTTAAATGCCACGTCACCCGTTCCGTTTGAATTGGTGGTATAGCTCGCCGCGTCTGTTAAGGCGTCGGTGCCATAAGTGGTGATGGTAGCGGGATCTGTAACATTAAGCAATCGCATGGTGGTTCCCGATGTAGAATTATT
The DNA here is from genome assembly GCA_021323155.1 of Chitinophagaceae bacterium. Taxonomy (GTDB): domain Bacteria; phylum Bacteroidota; class Bacteroidia; order Chitinophagales; family Chitinophagaceae; genus JAEZDC01. The sequence continues at coordinate 11,522 of JAJTCI010000077.1, forward strand.
ACCACCTGCAAAGCCCAGGTACTTCATACCGGTTGAAAGCGTCACGTATTTCATGCCACCATATGAGATCGCGGCCTGTCCTGATCCGGTACCATCCGCAATGGTCGTGGCAACCGTACCGGTACGCACACCAGCTACGTTTGCACCCACGGTGATGCGCTTAGCTGTAAACCCACCGCCCTTGATCCAGATGGCGGAGTTAACGCCCACCGACTCGGGCTCAACCGTCCGGTTAGCCCATTGTTGATTCGCTGTCGGAGAAGAAGTCATTGTTACTTTGCTCTCCAGTGTAAAGCTGGTACCATCAGCTGTATTAAGGATATAGATATTGAATGCATTGGAGGTGGTGCCTGCGCCGCTTGCATACAACACAGTACTCGTACCGGTACCGGCAAGGCCAAATGCGTCACCGCAACGCTCCGTTACAGTAAAGTCTGCACAAAGCGCGGGCGCCGAAGTCTGATTTGCCCAGCGGTAGATCTTACACTGTCCCGCGGCCGTTGCCAGGGAGATACCGTAGATCACACCGTCATCCGTTACGCGGATCTTATTGAACTTGAAACTTTCACTTCCCAGTCCCGTTAAATTCAGCGTGCCCTCTTCGGCACCGGTAGCCGGGTTAATGATATATATCTGGCTGTTTCTATTGGATACAAGCAATTTATCAGTAGCCGGGTTATAGGCCAGGCTGGCTACATTATTAGCATTGGTTGCGGAGTTCAACCATGTATAGGCCGTCCCGTTGGCCATCTTTTTCCAGAGGCTTGTAAACTGTGCCTGCACCGTTGTTCCCGCTAACGCAGAAACCAGCAACAAAAAGTAGATTTTTTTCATATGTTCAGATTATTTAGGGCACTGAAAATAGAGAAATAATCGGATTACAGATCTTTTTGAACACCTTTCTACAGTTGGGATATCCTATATTTATTGTTCATTCCTCAAAAGACCAACTGCTTTCCATATGAAAAGACTGCTACTCCTTGCTACTTATGCATGTTGCGGAATTTTGCAGATTAAAGCTGTGCAGGCCCAGCATTCCCGCACCAAACAGCAGCTATCAGATAGCGCTTTGTTTGCCCTGGAAGCGAAGTACCTGCACACGCCGCTAACTAAAACAACCAGGCCGAACGGTGATGTTTTCCTGCAACGCAACATGGACGAATACCTCGGCGCGACCGTCTTTAAGAACAGGAGTGCCGTTCCGCCGGATCATGATTTCGGGGATGACCACAACAGTCAGCAATTGGCCGCGTTCCTGAATCGCCCGCATCCCTCCACTGCTACTTTAACGAAGTATTTCAACGATGCGGCAACGGAATTCTCCGTACCGGCTAACCTGCTGATGGCGGTTGCACAGGTACAAAGCAACTGGACACAGGTATCGGAATCACTCTATGGGTCCTGGGGTATCATGGGCATAATAGAAAATCCATTCACCACGCAGATCAGCCAGGCGGCAACCTTATTGAATGCGCCGGCGGATGATATTAAGAATGATGCGCAAACTAATATCAGGGCGGCGGCGGCTTTACTCAGGCAGTATTATGGAAGCAACACTTCTGCAAACCCGGCAGACTGGTTCGAAGCGATTCGTTTGCTGACCGGTCTGACCGATGAATCAATGAAAACCGGTCTTGCACTGCGCATATACGACGTGCTAAAAAAAGGCAACAAAAGCATCAGCCTGTGGGGAGAGATCATTGACCTGCCTGCCACCGGTGTATCATTGCCAAAGTCGATCACTGAACCGGATAGGCCAATACTCGCTGCGAGAACCACCGTCGTGGATTATCCAAACGCGGTAGCAAATTTTACAACCTGCAATTACGACAATCGACCCGCTGGTGGTTTGATCAAATATTATTTCATTCATTATATCGCAACCGGTACCTACCAGGGTGCGATCAGTTGGTTCAAGAACTGCACTTCACAGGTTAGCGCGCACTATGTGATCAGGAACAACGACGGTGAGGTCACCCAGGTAGTACAGGAAAATCAACGCGCCTGGACCCAGGGCGTTACCAGTTACAACGACATGGGGATAGGGGTGGAGCATGAAGTGCTGGCCTCGAACCTGGCAATGTGGGACAGCGATCCGATGTTAACGGCCGCGGCCAACCTTTGCATTAATGTCTGTAACCGCAGGGGCATTCCGAAAATACGCAGGGTGAGTAATGGTGATGCGGGTATTTACGGCCATAGTGATGTAAAAGCGACCGATTGTCCCAACCTTACGGCAGCCCGCTGGACCAATTTTCTGAATCGACTGAATACCGTGAGTGTAGCACCGCCAACCTTATACAGCATCACCAATCCGGGCAGCGCAACACAGGTGGTAGCCACCTGGAAGGCGAACATTGAACCCACATTGATCGGGTATCGCTTGTACTATGCTACGAACGACGCGTTGACAGCTTGGGCCCTGGCTGCAAATGAAACCACCCTGACCGCGGCAACAACTTCCATCACATTGAATGCATCTCAGTTTATAGTTCCGCCGGCAGGAGACGTATATCATTTTAAACTCACTGCCGTAGTGAGTAACGGTACAAACCCTGTGGTAGAAAGCAGCGGAAGCGATATTTATTCCAGGTCTTCCAACACCTCGGGACCAACAGTATTGATCGTGGACGGTTTTGACCGCACTGCCGGCTCTTATACCCAGTCCAGCCATCCTTTCTCGACAAGCTATTTCAAAGGCCTGCGTAATAAGGCCAACCTGCAGATCAGCAGCGTTGCTAATGAGAAAGTGGAAGATGGAACATTTCTTCTGACCAACTACAATATTGTAGTGTGGTTTGTGGGTGACGAGTCCAGCGCGAACGTGGTGTTGTCTACTGCGGAAAAGAACGCGATAAAAGCCTTCCTTGACGGGGGCGGCAAGCTATTGATTACCGGATCTGAAATGGCGTACAATATCGGCAGGTCCGCCGCAGCGGCCTATGATCTGCCTTTTATGAACGGGTATCTCAAATCAAGCTATGTAGGTGACGGCGCTTCAACTTACACGCCGGCTTCGGGAGTAGTGGGCTCCCCATTTGCGGGTTTGACCATCCCCTTCGGTATTGTATATCCTGAAGACTTCCCCGATGCCATTTCCCCTTTCGGTGGAGCAATTAGCATCATGAGTTATAACATAGCACCCAATTTAGCTGGCGTTGCTTATACCGGCACCTTCGGTACAGGGTCAACACCGGGAGCGATCGTGTACTTATCCTATACCTTGGAGACAGCAGCGGATTCGTCCATTGTGAAAACGATAGGTAAAACACTCGAGTATTTCGGCTTGACCACCTTTACGATCGCTACCGCAAATGATGATGCGGCAACTGCACAGTCTGGTTATGGCAAACGCATCAACGTATTGGCCAACGATTATGGAAATGGGGTACCCATCAACCCGGCCAGCCTGGTATTCGTAACACAACCTGTCAGCGGAACGGTCACTAAAGATAATAGTGGTAACGTAACCTATGTTTCAGGTGCCGCCTTCACAGGGAGCGATAGTTATCAATACAAAGTGCAAAACACCAATGGACAGTTCTCAAATGTGGCAACGGTAAATCTGACAGTCGTCGCAGCCACGGTTTGTAACCCG
>JAJTCI010000078.1 GCA_021323155.1 Chitinophagaceae bacterium
CTTCCGTTACGAGCAGCCTGCCGCCGATAAATCATTGAAGTTCGGCTTCGAGGTCGGGTTTTCTTACGGGCGCAATAAAGAAGTCAACTTCAACACCGATAGTAACAAGCAACAATTCTATAAGGAAGATCGGTTCATCAGTGAATCCTTCAGCAGCGACATCACGTTCAGTTACCGGCCAAAGATTCGGACGCGGCACTACCTTCGCTTTAGTTATCACCGGGCGAAAGTGGACCAGGCGATCATCACCCTCAATCCATCATTTTTCCCGGAAGGCAGTACCACCCTTAGTTACCCGGAAATATCGTATTCTATCAGCCATCACAATGTCGACTACATCCCGTATCCATCCAAAGGAATAACCTTCGGTGCCTCACTGGCGAAGCGGGGCTTTTCTAAAGAGATGAACCTATGGCAACTGAACGCCAGCGCCAGCTATACCATACCGGTATCCGAAAAGTCTCAATTGTATTTACAGGCCACCGGCACCCTGAAGCTGCCGCTAAATCAGCCCTACTACAACAAGCGGCTCTTCGGTTACGGCGATCTCTATATGCGCGGGCTCGAATACTACGTGGTCGATGGCACCGCAGGGTTCGTGGGTCGTGCAACGGCACGCCGCGAACTGTTTAATTTCAACATCAAACCGCCCATCAAAGTCCAGGGACACGAGAAAATACCTTTCCGCATCCTGGTAAAGGCCTATGGTGACCTCGGCTATGCCTATGATGGTACTCCAACAGGCCACTCGATGCTCAGTAACAAATTACTCCGTAGCTGGGGCGTAGGTATTGACATTGTGAGTTTTTATGATTTTGTCATTCGCTTTGAATACAGTTTCAACCAGTTGGACGAACATGACCTATTTTTGCATTCAAGGAGTGACTTTTAGGATGCGACCTCTTTGCCCGATAAACATAGTCTCTGAAACCGCACCTGGATCGCCCGGAACCAATCATCGCAAATGAAAGTAGCTATTTACAGCCGTGGACTTGAACCTGAACAGGAAGGCCAATTGAACACCCTGATCGACGAACTGGCACGGCAGGGTTTCGGCGTCATCATCTATAAACCACTGGCTGAACAATTCGCCATAAAGGAGACCGAACAATTCATCACTGCGGAAGACCTGCACCCTAGCCTCGACTGTATAATCAGCCTGGGTGGGGACGGCACCCTCCTGGATACCGTAACCTACGTACACGATAAGAACATCCCGGTCCTCGGCATCAACTTCGGTAGGTTGGGTTTCCTCGCCAGTATCGGCCGGGAAGACCTGGTAACCGCTGTCGATGCCCTCGCCAACCGCACCTACCTGGTCGATAAACGAACCCTCATCCACCTCGACGCCAGCATACCGCTCTTCGGGTCCACCTCTTACGCGCTGAACGAATTCGCCATTCACAAGCGGGATACCTCCTCGATGATCAAGATCCATACTTACCTCAACGGGGAATTCCTGAATAGTTACTGGGCAGACGGCTTGGTTGTATCAACGCCCACGGGATCAACAGGTTACAACATGAGTTGCAATGGTCCGATCGTATTTCCAGACTCCAACAGCTTCGTCATCACACCCGTCGCGCCCCATAACCTCAACGTCCGGCCTATCGTGGTGCCGGACAGTAACATCATCTCCTTCGAAGTAGAAGGTCGCACCGAAGAATTTATCTGTGCACTCGACGCCCGCCGTGAGATCGTAAACAAAGACATCCAACTGGCGGTTCGAAAAGAGCGTTTTACGGTAAGCCTCATTCGTTTAAATGAGAACAGTTTCCTGTCAACCTTACGCACAAAGCTCACCTGGGGACTGGATAAAAGGAACTGACGCCACAATAAAACTGCCCTTCTTTACGATAGAGTTAAAAGAAAATTCGAAATTTGACGTTCTATCAACCTATTTTTTGAATCTATGCTCAGAAGAATTGCCATACCGGTCTTTTGTTTATTGATCAGCACCGCTAAAGGACAGTTGCTGGAAAGCTTCGTCCATGCCGGCGAATTCGGTATCTCATTGGGAGGCGCACACTATTTCGGCGACCTGAATACAAGGGCTGCACTTAACCGCCCGAAATTCGCCGCAGGAGTATTCTTTACAAAGCAATTCAACAACTACATCGGCTTAAAGATCGCTGGTAATTACGCCCAGGTAGGCTATTCCGATGCCTATAGCAGGAACGAAGCCCAGCAGATCCGCAACCTCAGTTTCAATTCCAACATCTGGGAACTTTCAGTCAACGGGCAATTCAACTTCTTTAAGTTCTATCCCGGCATGGAAGGCTATACCTACACACCCTACGTTTCATTGGGAGTGGGGATTTTCTCCTATGACCCTTACGCTTACCTGAATGATGAAAAGCATTTCCTGCGGCCGCTGGGCACCGAAGGACAAGGTAATGGACTGTTATACCCTGACAGGAAGCCGTACAGCCCCATGGCTATCTGCTTCCCGCTTTCAGTAGGGTTCAAATACAACCTGTCCACCAATATGAACTTTTTCGCCGAGGTCGGTTACCGCTTTACCAACACCGATTATCTTGACGACGTGAGTTCTACGTATGCACCCGACGCCTTCACAGCCTTGCCGAACGGCCAGCCTTCCGTTGGTTTCCTGCTGCAGGACAGGAGTTACGAATACGGCACCGCCATCGGGATTAAAGGCAGGCAACGCGGCAACAGCGCCCAGAAGGACGCTTACGCGATCGCACAGGTGGGCGTTTCCTTCAATATTTCCTCCTACCGCTGCCCCAAAAACTGATACCACTATTTAGGACTGCAGGCGTGTGTTTGTTTTTCTACCTTTGCCCACCGGGAGTATAAGCTATGCCTGAAGATCTGTTGTCTAAAATTGATACCTCGAAGTTGCCGCATCACATCGCCATCATCATGGACGGTAATGGAAGATGGGCAAGGGAAAAAGGCCAGGACAGGCTCTATGGCCACTTCCATGGCGTGGAAAGCGTGCGGGATATCGTTGAAGGATGCGCGGAGCTGGGTATTGGTTACCTGACACTATATGCGTTCAGCACCGAGAACTGGGACAGGCCGAAGAATGAAGTGGACGGGCTGATGGAATTACTCGTCGACACCATCCGCAAAGAAGTTTCCATACTAAATAAAAATAATATCAAACTGCATGTCATCGGCGATAAAGACATGCTGCCGGAATATGCGCGCAACGAACTGCAGGAAGCGCTCGATATGACCAGCCAGAACACAGGTCTCAACCTGGTGATGGCGCTGAGCTATAGCAGTAGGTGGGAACTGTTGAACGCGGTGAAGCATATCGCCATAGATGTGAAAGAAGGAAAGATAGACCCGGAACAGATCGATCAGAACACGATACAGCAATACCTGGCAACCAGTAACTTTCCCGACCCTGAACTGATGATCCGTACCAGTGGCGAATACCGCATCAGTAATTTCCTCCTGTACCAGCTGGCTTACGCGGAACTCTACTTCACCAATACACGCTGGCCGGATTTCAGGAAAGTAAACCTCTATGAAGCCATCATCGATTTCCAGAACCGGGAACGAAGGTTTGGAAAGACCGGGGACCAGCTAACCAGTAACGCTGCACTCACTTCCTGAAATAATCCTTAAAGCCGTTATACTGTTTGATTTAACAAACGTTTTCAAATTATCCCGTTAATTTGCCCCTTTCGAAACCGACCGGTTCTCAGTGGATGGATGACAGGATCGAAGAAACCAACCAAATCGCTACCTTAATGCAGAAAGTTTACAAGTGCTTATTGTTACTGGCTTTTTTATCTTTTACACTCGTTACAAAGGCACAAATCGATACGACCGGTCCCGTAACTTCTATTGACCCTACCCTGATCGACATCTTCAACAGCAAAACACCCAAAAAATACAAGGTCAATTCCATTAAAGTTTCCGGCAACAAACACTTCGACCAGGCACTATTGATCACCATAGCGAACATCAGCATCGGCGACGAGATCGTAATCCCCGGTGGCGACCAGTTCTCCAAAGCCATCCTCAACCTTTGGAAGCAGAATTATTTTTCCGATGTAGAGATATACGTTACCAAAGTAACAGGCGATAAGATTGACCTCGAGATCGTAGTGGAAGAACGCCCCAGGCTTTCCCAGTTCGAATTCAAAGGCATCAAGAAAAGCGAAGCCGAAGAACTGCAGGGTAAGATCGGTTGGGTACCCGGCAGGGTGATTACCGAGAACATGAAACGTTCCGGTATTGAAGCCATCCAGAAATACTACTTCGACAAAGCATACAGGAACGTCACCGCCCGCATCGAAAGCAAGCCGGACCCTTCTATCGAGAATTCCGAGTTGCTCATCGTATACATCGATAAAGGAGAAAAGGTCAAGATCGAACAGATCGATTTTACCGGCACTACCGTTGACCCGGTCAAACTAAAAAAACAACTCAAGGACACCAAAGAGAAATCTCGATTCACCTTACGGCCGATCAAAGACACCGGGGCTTATTCTTTCCAGCAGTACCTCCGCGAAAACGGCTTCCTCACCTACACCAAGACAAAACGTTTCCTCGAGCCCTACGTTAAGATTAGGCCTTTCGGGAATGCGAAGTATAACGAAACGAAATTCGGCGACGACCTCGAAAAACTCATCACCTATTACAACGCGCTGGGTTACCGCGATGCGGTACTGATCGACACCAGCGTAGTTCCTAACGAAAAAGGAAACTTCAACATCAATATCAAGCTCAGCGAAGGCAGTCGCTACTATTTCGGCAACATCAGCTGGAGAGGAAATACCAAGTACTCCGACTCCGTCCTCAGCATGGTGCTTGGCATCAACAAAGGCGACGTATATAACCTCGAAACCCTCAATCGCAAGCTCGGGAAAGAACTGACACCCGAAGGGGGCGACATCAGTGGGCTCTACATGGATGACGGCTACCTCTTCTTCCGCGCCGAGCCGGTAGAGACTGCCGTATACAACGATACCATCGATTACGAGATCAGGATCATTGAAGGCCCCCAGGCTACTTTCAGGAATATCACCATCACTGGTAACGAGAAGACAAAAGACTACGTCATCCGCCGCGAACTGAGAACCATCCCCGGTGAGAAATTCAGCCGTAGCGACCTGATGCGTTCCGTACGTGAGCTGGGTCAACTCAACTTCTTCAACCCGGAAAAGATCAACCCCAACGTTATTCCAAACGCGGAAGATGGAACGGTTGACATCGTCTGGCAACTCGAAGAAAAGTCCAGCGACCAGTTGGAACTCAGCGCAGGTTGGGGAGGCGGTATCGGCCTGACCGGAACCGTAGGTGTTTCATTCAATAACTTTTCACTCAAGAATATTTTCAAGAAAGAGGCATGGCAGCCATTGCCTACCGGTGACGGCCAAAAGCTCAGCCTCCGTATCCAGAGCAACGGGCGTGCATTCCGTTCGTACAATTTCTCTTTCACAGAGCCCTGGCTCGGTGGAAAGAAGCGGAATGCGTTTACGGTGAGTTTGTATGACACGAAGTTCTCAAATGCATATGATCCCGTGCTCGGCCGGTACACCAGTACCGCTGCAAGCAACTCGTTCATCAAAACTTCGGGCGTATCATTTAGCCTCGGTAAACAACTGAAGTGGCCGGACGACTTTTTCAGTCTTTCTTACGGCGTCAACTATACGCGATATAAACTGAAGAACTATTCGATCGATCCCGTTAACCTGAAAGGTTTTGATAACGGTGTTTCCAACAACCTCAGCTTCCGACTGGCACTTGCAAGAAACTCTTCCGGTCCCAGCGCGATCTTCCCGACCAATGGTTCTAACTTTTTGATGAGCCTGCAGTTCACTCCGCCCTACTCCCTGATCGATCCGAACAGGGTGAATAAGGCGAACCCGTATGAACTGGTGGAATACCACAAATGGAAGTACACCGGCGAGTGGTTCGTACCGCTCACCAAAGCCACCAACGAAGACAGGAACAAGCAGCTTGTGTTGAAGGCCGCGGTAAAAGCAGGCTTCATCGGTCGTTACAATAAAAAACTCGGTATCTCTCCGTTCGAGCGATTCCAGGTGGGTGACGCGGGTCTGAGCAACAACTTCGCCTTACTTGGTTTCGACATCGTTGCGCACAGGGGCTACCCCGTGTATGAAAATTCTGACCCAAGGGTAAACCCTGATCAACAGGCAGCGCAGCAGTATTTTACAATATTTAACAAGTATATTTTAGAATTGCGCTATCCCTTCAGTCTAAACCCCAGCAGCACCATTTATGGTCTCGCCTTCTTCGAGGCGGCCAACGGGTGGTACAGCATGAAAGATTACAATCCTTTCAGGTTACGGCGCTCGGTAGGTGTAGGTATGCGTTTCTTCCTGCCGATGTTTGGCCTGCTTGGATTTGATTATGGTATCGGTCTCGACAGGTACAACAATGGAACAAAACTCAAAGACGCTGCACGATTCACCTTCATGCTCGGTTTTGAACCCGAATAATAAGATTCACCTGCTTAAAAAAACGCTTCATATGAAAAAGCTTTTGCTCGTTGCCTTCACTGCAATCCTTTTTGCATCGGCGGCTTCTGCACAGAAGTATGCCATTATCGATACCAGGTACATCCTGAATAAATTACCGGAATACACCGGTGCGGAAAAAAAGCTGGAGCAACTGAGCGTTCAGTGGCAGGCGGAACTCGACACGCTCCAGGCGAAACTGGATAAGATGTACAAGAATTATGAGGCCGAACAATATATGTTAAGCGATGACCTTAAGCAGAAAAGGGAAGACGAATTGTACAATAAGGAGAAGGAACTTAGAGACCTTCAGAAAAGACGCTTCGGTTACGAAGGCGACCTTTTCAAGGAAAGACAAAAGCTCGTAAAGCCAATACAGGACAGGGTTTATAACGCTGTGCAGCGAATGGCCACTAGCCGCGGGTACGACTTCATCCTGGATAAAAGTGAAGGAATTACGGTTATATTTGCCGACCCCAAGCTGGACAAGAGTGATGACATTCTCCGTGAATTGGGCATCAAGTAATACTAACATCTATATTTTATAAACTACAAACAATGAAGAAAGTTTTGATCGCAGTGGTGGCCCTCGTGGGGTTGCTGAGTTTGAACACGAACGAGGCGAAAGCCCAAACCACGGTTAAAGTGGGTTTCTTTGACCTGGAAACGATGCTCTCTGCAATGCCCGGCTACTACCAGAAAGTAGACAGCCTGCTTGAAATATTTGAGCGCGATTCTTTGACCGCTGAATACGATTTCTTCCAGGCCGAATTCAAAAGGCTGGATAGTACGTACAAATCCGACTCGGCTTCCGGTAAAGTGCCACCTACCATCCTGGAGCGTATCAAAAGAGACAGGAACGATATGGCCATTAAACTCATCTACTGGCAGCAATATGCGCAGAACAGCGTAGAGAACAAGCGGAGCATCCTGGCCGGGCCAATGGCACAGCTGGTTTTCGAAGCCTATAAGAAAGTGCTGCAGAAAGGCAACTACACAATGGTGGTGAGCCCGCAAACACTGGAGCCCTATTCCCTGAACCTGGGTTTAACGAAGGTCGATAACCTGTTTGTCCCCGTGGCAAAGGAACTCAAGATCAAGTTGCCGGTTGAACTTGGTGGCGGAGAGCCAAAACCTGATGTGGAAACCCCCATCAAGCCCAAACCTAAGACCAACTAATATTTAGTACGATAATTGAAAAGAGAACCACCCACCAGTGGTTCTCTTTATTTTTACATATGGCTGCAAGCAACCCCATAGGGATTTTTGATTCGGGATTCGGCGGACTCACCATCATGAAAGAGATCGTGCAGAAACTTCCGAAATACGATTACATCTATTTAGGTGATAACGCACGCGCCCCCTACGGCAACCGCTCTTTCGAAACGGTATATCATTACACCCTGGAATGCGTGGAATGGTTTTTTAAGCAGGGTTGCCCCCTCGTGGTGCTTGCCTGCAACACCGCTTCCGCCAAAGCGCTCCGTACCATCCAGCAGAACGATCTTGAACGGATCGGGCCGGGCAATCGCGTATTAGGCGTGCTGAGGCCGACGACCGAAGTGATCGGTAACTACACTGAAAGCAGGAGCATCGGCATCCTCGGTACCACCGGCACCGTCCAGTCCGGTTCCTACGAGATCGAGGTACATAAGTTCTTCCCCGACATCAAGGTATACCAGGAGGCCTGCCCCATGTGGGTGCCCCTCATCGAGAACAATGAGCACCACTCCAAAGGCGCCGACTTTTTCGTGAAAAAGCACCTGGAGAACATCATCGAAAAAGGCCCGGGGATCGACACCCTGTTACTGGCCTGCACCCACTACCCGCTCATGATGGATAAGATCGTTGAATATGCCCCCATCGGCACTACCGTCATTTCCCAGGGCGAGATCGTAGCGAACAGCCTCGGCGACTACCTGCGCCGCCACCCGGAAATGGAAGAGCGCTTGTCAAAAGGAAGCACAAAACATTTCTATACTACCGATTCGCCCGCCGATTTTGACCAGAAGGCCAGTATCTTTTACGGGGAAGAGGTGAACGCCAGGCACTTGGACCTCAATGCCGGCCATAAGCATCCCGCGGATGTGCCCCCGCGGTGACATATGAGGTATAGAGCACATATAGAGTACATATAGAGCACATATAGAGTACATATAGAGCACATATAGAGTACCTATAGAGTATCTCCTCCGGGGTAACCTCGATGTGCCTTCGTATTGCCTCCGTATCGCCCAGGCATCACCTCCCACCTTCCTTCCACCTTGCCTCCACCCTCAAGCATGGTTGAAGCAGGGGCAGTCAGGACAAGGATCGGTGCATATCCGCGTTGATTTTCAGTTGCTGGAGTGGCTATGCAGACTGAGGCGCGACATTAGCAGTGCGGCTCATAAAGCAAAATCCCTTAAAATATCCCCTAAATTCACGGCAATCCGCGATTTGCTTTGGACTTTTTCATTCACACCCTTACCTTTGCCGTCCTTTCACAAA
>JAJTCI010000001.1 GCA_021323155.1 Chitinophagaceae bacterium
ATTCCCGCCGGGCCCATCGCCAATTGCTGGGCCTACGGAATAGGGTCTCCATACACACAGTATTATGTAGACAATGCCGCCAGCACCAGCATGGTGTACGATGGCCATACAGTGATACTGACCGCGAAAGCGAAAGTGATCCCCTGCCAGACTTACCATATCAAACTGGCGATCTCGGACGTGGGCGACCGTATATTCGACAGCGGGGTTTTCCTGGAAGCAAGCAGTTTCATTTCTAAAAAATATTTCGATGTTGAAGTTAACCCGCAATACACAGACGCCACCGGGAAAGCAACATTGATTGAAGGATGCAAGAACAGCGAGGTGAAGATCAAGCGGGCAGCTGAAATAACCGGGCCGTTTGAAGTGTACGTCACCTACGGGGGAACGGCGACCGCGACGACGGACTATACACCGATCCCATCGCCCATCGTCTTCTTAGCAACAGATACAGTAAAAACATTTACCATATCTGCACCGGTAGATGCGTTGTCTGAAGGCACCGAGAAAGCGGTGATCTATCTTTCAAGATATGCCAGCTGTAATTACCAGCAGTCTTCTGACAGCGCGATCCTTTACATCAGGGATTCACTGGTGTATCGCAACAGTCATGATACTTCGTTCTGCACTGCCACCCCGATATCGGTCAGTGCGCATGACCCCGAAGCCAGTACTACAAATTCTTATCAATGGAGTCACGGTGCCACCACGCAAACCACCACCATCACCCAACCCGGTACCTATACCGCTGTGCATACCTGGTCACAACGCTGTTTTAATGTAGACACGTTCCGGGTTATTTCCAATGACCCCGCAATGGCCCTCTCATCTTCCAGCCCCGGGATCTGCCCCGGCGACACGGCTACACTCACGGTGACAACGGCCGCAAGCAACATTGCCTGGAACAATGGCGCGACGACCAATAGCATCAAAGTAACAGCAGCCGGTGATTACTGGGTGACGGTTACCGGCCCGCAGGGTTGCGCAGGCGTAGACACTATCACTGTTTTGGCATCGCCCGCCCCTGTCGTAAACCTTGGTGCGGATACATCCATCTGCGGTGATGCCGACGTGGTGCTCGATGCATGGTCGGCGGGGGCGACATATCTCTGGAGTACCGGATCTACAGATTCAACCATTACGGTGGATTCTACGGGAACTTATTCTGTGATCAGTACACTCAACGGCTGTAGCGCGGTGGATACGATACAAGTGTCCGTGAACCCGGTACCGGTGGTGAACCTGGGGGCGGACACCGCTATTTGCGGCAACGCGTCTGTGCAACTGGATGCCACATTCAGCGGTGCAAGCCATACCTGGAATACGGGCGCTATCACGCCAACGCTTACGGTTACCACGGGCGGAAGCTTTTCCGTTATCAATACATTGAATGGTTGTACAGCGAAAGACACGATCAATATCGCGATCGACCCGGTGCCGGTCGTTAACCTGGGCGCAGACAAATCCATCTGTGAAGATCAGGCGACGTCACTCGACGCAACGTACGCGGGCGCGAGCTATGTATGGAGTACCGGTGCCACATCATCTTCAATAACGGTGAATACGGCGGGGGCTTATTCCGTGGTGAGTACGGTGGGCAATTGTTCGGCAACCGATACCGTAAACGTGGCGGTGACGCCGCTACCCGTTGTTGATCTTGGCGCGGATACTTCCATCTGCGCTGGCAATACACTCCAGTTAAATGCGGCCTATACGGGGGCAAGCCATGCATGGAGTACCGGTGCATCGTCTCCATCGATCAATGTCAGTACGGCTGGCAGTTATTCCGTGATCAATTCTTTGAATGGCTGTACGGCGAGAGACACTATCAACGTTGCCATTGACCCCGTGCCTGTAGCGAATCTTGGGACCGACCGGTCCATCTGCCAGGGTGAAACAGCACAACTCGACGCGACCTACGGAGGGGCAAGCTATGTATGGAGTACTGGCGCTACGTCCGCGACGATAATGGTGAGCGCTGCCGGGAATTATTCTGTTGTCAGTACAATAGGTAACTGCTCCGCCACCGATACGGTAGCCGTTGCGGTAAATCCATTGCCGATAATAAACCTTGGCGCGGATACTGCGATCTGCGCGGATAAGACACTTCAATTGAATGCAACATATGCGGGTGCCAGCCATGCATGGAATAACGGTGCCTCCACTCCTTCCATCACGGTCAGCAACGCGGGAACATATTCGGTGATTAATTCTTTGAATGGCTGTACCGCGCGGGATACCATCAATGTGACCGTTAAACCCGTTCCGGTGGTGAATCTTGGTGCGGACACTGGTTTCTGCCAGGGCGGCTCGGCACAGCTCAATGCGAATTATCCCGGTGCGACACAGGTTTGGAGTACCGGTGCGACCAGTAGTATGATAACAGTGAACACGAGTGGAAATTATTCCGTGATCAATACCTTGAATGGTTGTACGGCTACCGACGCCATTGTTGTGAATGTGAAGCCGCTGCCCTTTCTGAAATTACCAGATGATACGAGCATATGCGAGAATACGGCACTGGAACTGAATGCGGCGGTGGCAGGTGTTCCGCTTCGGTTTGTTTGGAATACCGGTGATACTACCGCGACGCTATTGGTGACTACCGGCGGCACATACTCCGTAACGAGTAACCTGGATGGTTGCATGGCAAGAGACACGATCAATATCATGGTGCAACCCGCACCGGTTCTTGATCTGGGACCGGACCAATCCATGTGCACGTACGATAGCGTATTGCTCAATGCAGCGTTCACCGGCGCAACATATTCCTGGAATACCGGCGCCACCACCGCGACGATCATGGCCAGGACATCAGGGATGTATACTGTGACCAGTTCTATCTCGGGATGCGCTTCAAGGGACTCGGTGAACATTATTTATAAAAAGATGCCCCTTGCCAACGCTGGCGCCGACCTCGTGATCGCGCAGTACGACAGTGTGCAACTCAATGCGTCGACTCATCCAGACAACCTGGCTTACTTATGGACACCCGCGGGGTCACTGAATAACGCCATGATCCGGAACCCGGTCGCTACCCCATCCATCGCTACCCTTTATACAGTGCGAGTTACTTCAGTGGATGGTTGTATACTGGAAGATGCTGTGATGGTGAATATCCAGTTCCCGATGCATGCGCCTAACGCGTTCTCACCGAATGGTGATAATATCAACGATAAATGGCGTGTGACGAACCTGGAGTTCAATCCAAAAGCGCGCGTCCACGTGTACGACCGTTATGGCAGGCTTGTATTCTTATCGCAGGGTACCAGTGCCCAATGGGATGGCACGAATAAAGGCAAACCGATGCCACCTGCTACTTATTATTACATCATCGATGTGGGCAACGGTGAGAAACTGACGGGTTGGGTGTTGCTGGTGCGATAAATTACCGTGCATGGGAACATTTCTTTCCGCTTCAGGTATCATTGGCAAACGCGCTTCCGATTTGGCAACCAGCCTGGCAAAAGATGCGGTGGCGGCGGGGGGCGGCATGACGCCTGGCGGCACCATAGAGGAAGACGACAACCTGGTCGTTACCGGTGAATCGAATGGCAACAGCACCGTGATCTATCCTGATGATTTTGTTGAGTGGGATGAAGCCTCCGCGTTCTTATCACAGGACCTGCAGGCGCCGGTGTTTTCTTTTCATATACACGACGGGGATATTTGGATGTATACACTTTACCATAATGGTGAAGTGATCGACCAATTCAATCCTGTACCGGAATACTGGGAAGGCGAAGTGAGCGACGAAGAAAAGAATAAATGGAAAGGCGACGCTTCGCTGGTTGCGCAATTCGTCCCAGGTTTAAAACCGTCTGCCATTGAAAAGTACCTGGTCCATTGGGATGAAGATCTAGAGCCGGTAAAAGCATACGAAGATGATGAGTATGCGGCGGAAGACTGGCAACTGGTTGACTTCATGAGGAAGCTGGGATTGCCTTTTCCAATGGATGACAATTGGGACCCTACGGGTGATACTTACCAGTTGTGGACCGAACAGTTCCCTTTAAGACAAAACAATAGCGGTTACGATGATGGCAGCGATGAAGCGATGTCGAAAGACCCCTGGTGGAAGTTCTGGTAAAGCCAGAGAGAGATGGGCATACCTGTAATTAAGTCCTGTTCTTCCAATTATTCTCTGCCCTGGCTGCTACCTTCGCGCCATGAGCGATAATTCAAAGACTGCGCTACTCAGCCAGGTGATCCGCGAGAGAAGGTCGGTGAAGCCGGCGTCATTGGAACCTGGGGGCATCATACCTGACGAGATCATACTGCACGCATTGGAAAATGCGACCTGGGCGCCCAACCATGGAAAGACAGAGCCCTGGTATTTTATTGTCTATACGGGGGAAGGGATCCGCCACCTTTCCGAATTCCAGGCACAGTTATATAAACAACAGGGCGGTGAGAAATTCACCGAGGCGAAGTATACCAATCTCAAAGCGAATTACCTGAGGGCGTCGCATGTGATCGCCATTTGTATGAAACGAGATCCATCCGGCAAGATACCCGAGGTAGAAGAGGTCGCGGCTGTCGCCACTGCTGTTCAGAATTTCGCACTGACGTTACATGCGGCAGGGTATGGCGGTTACTGGACAACAGGGGGTGTGACTTATTATGAATCCGCGAAGCCGTTTTTCGGGCTGGGGGCAAGTGATAAGTTGATGGGGTTTTATTTATGCGGGGTTCCAGTGGCGCAACCCCCTGCACCTCCGCGTAAGCCGGTAGAGGTAAAGTCTGCCTGGGTGCGGTGATGTCAGGAATGTCCTTTACATACAATTTTCCCGGCCGGCGCCCCCGGACCTTTGCCGGAAATTCAAAGCATGCAATCAAGAAACCTGGTCTATATCCTCACCTGTCTTTCTTTTTCGGTGATCTGTGGCGCGGCCGTGTACGAGCATGTTGCCGTGTGGCCGAAAGCGTTTGCAAAACTGCCAGCGTCCCTGTCTTCTTTCCAGGGGGAGCATGCATTCAATAACGGCATTTTCTGGATGATGATACACCCGATCACGCTGGTGCTGTTCATCATCGCCACAATCATGCATTGGAAGACAGACCGGAAGAAGCACTTGTTGTACCCGCTCATCGCGTATGCGGTAGTACTGGTTGTCACGTCCGTTTATTTTGTACCGGAACTGCTGAGTATCCTTGGCACTGCATATTCCAACACCTATGATGCGTCACTTACGGCGAGGGGTTCCCAATGGGAGTTGCTGAGCATCATACGCGCGGTACTGTTATTTGCCACTGCGGTGTTTTTGTATCTCGGTCTCACCAAACCGGCGACGAGAAATGTTGCGGGTTAACGCATACAGCGCACCGCAGGTTGTTCCCCGGTTGAGTGAATCCCGGCTGAAGTCATTATCTTCATCCACACTTAACGATCGAATGGATCTGCGCGTCCACATACCGTCTACGTCCCAGTTGTCGGATTACGTCACCAGTATCTGGGAGGTGTTCGGTGACAGCAAGATCAACGAGACGATCCTCCCGCAGGGCATTGTGGAAATGATCTTTAACCTTGGGGACCCGATGAATGGGAATCTTCCTGACGAGCAATGTTTTTCTGCCCCGTTGTGTTTTATCCAGGGTGTGAATACGGAAAGAGTGAGTGTGAATTACCAGGGCCGGCAACATTTATTTGGAATACGCCTGCAACCATCGATGGTGAAAGGCTTATTGGGGATACTGCCATCGGAACTAAAAAACACGCTCATCGATCTGACGCTCATCAAGCCAGGCTTCAATATATTCTGGCACCAGTTGAAGGAAGCACCGTCTTTTTCAGCGAGGGTGAAGCTGGTAGAAGAACAGTTCCCTGTTTTGTCGGCAGCGGTTTGCCTGCGCACACAGAAATTGTGTAACCTGTTCGCGGCGGAGGGTATCAGCGATTTTTCATCGCTCGATAAGCTCACGCAGCAGGTGTATTATTCTTCCCGGCATTTGAACCGGAAGGCGCAAAGCATTTTCGGCATCTCTGCCGAAGAGCTGATCACCTACAAGAAATTCCTTCACGCGGTGAAGCTGCTGCATACGAATAAGGAACCACTCACGGCAATCGCTTACGAGTCTGGCTTTTACGACCAGGCACATTTCTGCCGCATATTCAAGTCTTACGCCGGTATCACCGCGCGGCAATACCGCCAGCACAAAAGCGAACTTCCCTTTCATTTATTCACAAAGGAACAATAGTATTTACTACTTGTCCTCCTGGTGCAATTTGCCCACTCGCGGCTGGTTGATCTTTGCCCTGCACAACAAAACTTTTGCAGATGTTCAGAAGGATCATAAAAAAATCAGCTATGGTAATTTTGGTGGCACTTGGCAGTTACCTGCTTATCGGATATTTCCTGCACCTCGTCGTTTTCCCGGAACAGAAGCCGGAGGTCTCTACTTATTTTACACCCGGCCAGGTGTTTTACAGCAAGGCGGAAGGATTCCGGCAGACAGTGGTGAAACAAGAAAATGGCCGGGTATATTGCGCGTTGGAGATCGAGCCATTCGCGGATGGTCCGCCGAAGCATATTCATACCGGGTTTGATGAGACATTCGCGTTGAGTAAGGGGATGCTATCAGTTTGGGTTGATGGGAAGGTGGTTCGGCTGCAGCCCGGCGATACTTTATTTGTTCCAAGGGGGACGCCGCATCAGCCATTCAACGAGACAGCAGACACTTTACGGCTGCAAGGCGATGTTTCCTTTCCTGAAAAGTTCGCGTATTACCTGCCGCAGGTGTATGGGGTGATGGATAATGTGCCAGGTTTTGGAAAAGGACCGGGGACGGTGATGCAGATGAGTCTTTTTTCCTCGAACGGGTTTGATTCCTATATTGCCGAGGGGCCTCCTGTGGTGGTTCAGAAAGCCCTCAGTTTTTTGCTTACGCCGTTGACGCGTGTACTGGGGTATAAGAGTTTTTACAAGGAATATGATATTCGAAGTAAGGGATAGGGAAGATATGATGCAAGAGATGGGCATCATCCTTTTTCGCCCAGTCTGTTAATCTGGTTATCTTTATTCGAAACCAGGACAAAGAACAGCAATGGCCTTCGACAAAAAGATACTCGACCCGATCAAACACTTCCTGATCGGTCTTGCCCTGACGTTAAAGGGGATCGATAAGATCGGGCATCACGCGGTCATTGGCAGTATAATTCTCGGCTTCGGAATAATTATACTTGCATGTTTTGTATACCTGCTTATCACGAAGCGTGCTTCTTCTCGGTTTGACCTGGTGTTGCACTGGTTCGAAGGGATCGCCTCGCTGTTCACCGCGTACATATATTATGACGAAGGGTCAAAGTACCTGCACTACGTGTTCCTGCTGGCAGCGATAGGGTTTTTCATTTCTGTCTACATGCATTCCAGGAAACACCGGTAGGTCTGCCTTTAATTTCCCCGGTAGAATCGACGACCAGTTTTGGAGGGTTGAATTTCTCTACGCTCACCATTAGAATGGGCTTGCGCTTGTATTTCGCCGGCGTTTTAGACCTGACCTCTTTTGGGTGGATCAGTTTAGGCGGGCCTTTTTCGGAACCTGCTTTGCTGCTACGCATTCGCTGTAATAACCAATAGGGCCAGGATGGCTATAATAATGGTCTTCATGCAAAAAGGGTTCATATGGGAAGTGGCTACCCTCCATTTCCATAAGGAGAAAACAAAATTGCCCGCCGGCTAATTCTGACTGATCCTCCTATTTGGTAAGTGACGGGTCCGCTGACCGGTCCCGGTGTCTTACGAGCAGGTAGCTTTCGTTTTCCAATGGCAGGTATCCCATTTCATAACAGTAACAATAGGTATCGCCGTTGCGGTTGGTGTAGGTGTGTGTTATATATTGAAAGTTGAACCCCTTCCGCAGCATTTGTTCCCGGTTGATCCTGGTGGTCTTTTCCTCGCCGAGCAGGGCTTCCAATATCCTGCGGTTCTTCGAAAGCACGCTATTGATGTTGCGGACAGGCGTGCTGTTCATGTTCCTCATGGCGTTGTTGTACATATTGCGACAGTAGTCGTTACAGAATTTTTTGTCAATACGGCCATGAAGTTGTTTGTCGCAGGAGAGGCAGTTCCTGGTTGAGCTATTGTTATCTGCCATAAGGAGCTTGTTTTTTTCCCTGAGTCAGTATAGGCTACCCGTTTCAAAACGCTTATTGTCGTTTTTACACGGAAGCAAACGTTTAAATACCGATTAACGCATTCCTGTCCACACATCTTTGCTTTGTCGATCCAGGGCGCCGGGTTGACTGGAATAAACAAATTTATCAAACGAAAAACTTAAGTCATGTACGCATTAAGAAACAAAGTTCAGCTAATTGGCAACTTAGGTGCTAATCCTGAGGTAAAGAACACGGTAAACGGCAAGAAAATGGCAAGGTTCAGCATCGCAACTGATGAAAGCTACCGGAACGCGAATGGTGAGAAGGTCACTGAGACCCAATGGCATAATGTGATTGCCTGGGGGAAGCTGGCCGACATCGCGGAGAGATACCTTACAAAGGGCCTGGAGGTAGCGGTAGAAGGCAAGCTGGTACACCGGGAGGTGATCGGTAAAGAGGGAAGCAAAAAGCGTTATACCGAGGTGCAGGTGAACGAGATGCTGATGCTCAATGCCAGGCATGGTAAATCCTAAGTCCATATACGATAACTGTCCGCGGGAATTTTTTCCTGCGGCAGTTATTCTCTAAGTTAGCAGCGATGACAGCATTAGATTCTACCAACGAGGCTTTTGGTCTTGCAGTTGAGATGGTGAACCAGAGTAACCGGAATATCTTTCTCACCGGTAAGGCGGGTACAGGAAAGACCACGTTCCTCCGTTACATCAAGGCCCACAGCCTGAAGGAGGCCGCTATAGTGGCGCCGACGGGTGTGGCGGCAATTAATGCCGGGGGTACTACGATCCATTCATTCTTCCAGTTGCCCTTCACACCCTTTTTGCCCGATGGGTTCATGGGAGGGGAAGAAAGCACCAATAAGCACACGCTGCTTGGAAAAATAAAGCTCAACCGGGACCGGATCAAGGTGTTGCAACAACTGGAATTACTGATCATCGACGAGATCAGCATGGTGCGATGCGATGTGTTGGATGCGATCGACACGGTGCTGCGGCATTTCCGTCATCGTCATGCGGAACCGTTCGGCGGCGTACAGGTATTGCTGATCGGGGACATGTACCAGTTGCCGCCTGTAGCGATCGACGCGGAGTGGAGCCTCTTGTCGCGTGCGTATGATTCGCCATATTTCTTTGACAGTCATGTTATGCGGCAGGCGCCGCCGGCATATATCGAATTTGATAAGATCTATCGCCAGCGTGACGATCGTTTTGTGGAACTCCTCAACCAGGTGAGGCATAATGCATTGACCGATGAAGGCCGGCAGATCTTGCAAAGTCTCTACAAGCCAGGGTTCGCGGGGGGCAAAGAAGATGGCTATATTATACTCACCACCCATAACGCCAAAGCAGACGCCATAAACAACCAGGAGTTGTCGAAGCTGAAGCAAAAGACCGTTTCTTTCAAGGCGGAAATAAAAGGCGACTTCAGTGATAAAGCCTACCCGGCCGATGAGACATTGCAACTTAAAGAAGGCGCGCGTGTAATGTTCATCAGGAATGATAAGGAAAAGGTCAGACGATACTTCAATGGGAAGATCGGCGTGGTGGTACGTATTTCAGACAACGGGATCTTTGTGCAATGCAACGATCAGCCGGAAGAAATTGAAGTGCAGAAGGAAACCTGGGATAACATACGGTACAATGTCAATAAAGGGAACAACCAGGTAGAGGAAAATGTGATCGGTTCATTTTCGCAGTTCCCGTTACGCCTGGCCTGGGCCATTACGATCCACAAGAGCCAGGGATTGACTTTCGAGAAAGCGATCATAGACGCGGGGGCGGCATTCGCGCCCGGGCAGGTGTACGTGGCGCTGAGCAGGTGTACGGCTTTGGAAGGGATCGTGTTGCATAGCCATGTTACCGGGGCCAGCCTGAAAACGGATCCACGGATCGCCCAGTTTTCGCAACGTTGTTCCTCTAGCAAGTTGAAAGATGAACTGAGCCAGTCAAAGCGGGAATACCAGCAACAAATACTGCTTAACCTCTTCGACCTTTCACAACTATCAAGAGCAACGCGGGTGTTGACTAAACTTGCTCGCGAAAATACAAAGGACTTTAACGATGCTACGCTGCCGTGGCTGGAGAACCTGGAAGTAAAGGTGGCCGCTCCTGAAAGCATCGGGCTGAAGTTCAAAGCGCATCTTGAACAATTCTTTTCCGAGCCTGTGGCACCGGAAGAAAATGTGGCTTTGCAAAAACGCGTGAAAGAGGCTTCCGAATATTTTGTAAAAGAGCTTGACGCAGTATTACAGTTGATCGGTAGCTCTCCCGCGGTCACTGACAGCAAGCTCCAGGCAAAAGCCTATAACGATGGCCTCAAAGATGTGTTCACGTTTGCCGCCGAAAAGAAACACCTGTTCCATGGGTTCGTGAATGGATTTACAATAGAGACTTATTATAAGCAGAGAAAGAGTTTCGTTCTGCCTTCTATCCAGGTCAATAGCTATTCCACGACCACGAGTGGAGCCCTGGCCAGCGAACAACAGCACCCGGAATTACACTATCGCCTAAGACAATTGCGGAACACGATCTGCGGACAAAAGAACCTGCCGGTATTTATGGTAGCTGCTACAAAGAGCATTGATGAAATGACGCAATTCCTGCCGCAGCGCAAGGAAGAGCTGGTAATGATCTCGGGGTTTGGCAGAGCGAAGGTCAACAACTATGGAGAGCAGTTCCTCTCGATCATCAACGAGTACTGTGCGGAGCATGGGCTCGCTTCGAATGTAGACCAGATACCATCAAAAAAAGAGCGCACACCCAGAAGTGAACGGAAGGAGAAAGTGGACACGAAGGCACTGAGCTATGATCTTTACAAGAAAGGGAATACGATTGCCGAAGTAGCGGCAACGAGGAACCTGGCGGTGACGACTGTCGAGGGCCATCTCGCTTCCTATGTTGCGAAAGGACTGATACCGGTGCAGGAATTCATTGAAGCGGAAAAGCTTGGCATCATAGAGCCCGCGCTTGAAAATTACGATGGCGGCCCTATTACACCAATCATGGCGCAACTGGAGAACAAGGTTAGTTTTAGCGAAATAAGGTTTGCGCTTGCCGCAAAGGAATGGGAAAAATTGCAGACCGCTTAAGAACCACGATAAGTGGAATAACCGAAAGGGTTCAGTAAAAGAGGGACATGATAATGTTCTCCTGAATTGATCTCGAAAACGATCTCTACGTATGGATAAAAGGTCTTCACCTGTTCTTTGTCGAAATAGTCTTTCGTCTCGAAGCGTATTTTATATATGCCCTGACGCAACACCATAGAATCGCTCAGCAGGTCGGGTATCCTGCCATCGGAATTGGTAACACCGCGGGTCACTTCTTTCCACTCGTCATTGCCACCCTGGTAGAGGATGATCACGATGCCCAATGCCGGGCGGCCTTTTGTTGTGTCAAGGATATGCGTAGTGATCTGTCCCATGGGTTATGAATTGATAAGTTTATCCAACCGCAGCTTTGTTATTTGCATCTGTTGGTCGGCGGCGATCTCTAATTCTTCGCCCGGTTCATTGTTAATTCTTGACTCTAATAATGCGAGCATTTCTTCAGCGGATTTCCCGGTTGCACATACTATGAAGATATATCCAAACTTGTCTTCGTAGCGACGATTCCCTTCCGACAAGCGGTTCAATGCTTCTTCCGGTGCTGTATTCACTCCGGATTGCTCACTCGAAGCCCATTGGGCAGTAGAGGCGAACTTTTCCCGGAGCGCATCCACTTCACCGATCTTCGGGTGGTGACTGAAGGCCTCTTTCCAATCTTCCTCCGAGCACTCGTACCATTTCTCCTCCGCGTCTTCCATCAGGTCAACATAATCCTCTGCGGGAAATACACCGAGCATTTTCTCAGCCCATGCGTTAGATCCGCAGCACCTGAGTAATTCCTGTTTGAGTTGTTCCGGAGGAAGGTGATTGAGTTCGTGTAAAGTCATATGCTATAATGTAGGGAAACAGCCGCAAAGTTCCTGCCTTAATATCGCCGCCGATGAAATTATGCTTCTGTTATTTCTTAATCCTGCCGCGGCAGCGAATCCTGCTGATGCCTCCATCGGGGAAGATGGTCAGCTTTACATGTGTGAACGGTTCTTTGCTTTCGCTTTTGAACTCGTGTTCATGGTCCGCTTTGAGTTTGCTTTGTGGAAGGATGGTTGTCCATTTTGCTTCCCAGAAGTTGGCCTCACTGTCCTCACCCTCGATGACGCAACCATCCACCTGGCAGCTGTCGGGATAGTTGCCTTTGAAGTGACATGTGTCGATCAATAGATTGTCGATCACACCGCGGTGGGCAAGTCGAACGATCACCCAGTCATGGTTATTCGGTGTACGGTTCCTTTTTGTTTCCCAGCCGTCACCCATGTTTACCCCCCGCCCCGGCATGATCAGATTGTCCATATGCGAGAAGAACATGTCGTTGCAAAGGATCGCCTTGGCGCCATTCACAGCCGCGGCCAGGTCGATCGTTTCCTTTTCACTTACCAGGTTCCAGTCTTTGAAGACTTCGCCATATACCTTCAGCCTGGCGACACCCCCATCCGGGTAGATGTGCAACCGGAGGTGGGTATAGATATCCCTGCCGGCTATTTCATAGAAATTCTGCGAGCCTGGTTGCAGAGATGATTTCGGAAGTATCTCCTTCCACTCGGCTTTTTCCCAGCTTTTGCCATCAATGATATATGCTGCTTCTATAGATGCGTGTGGCGGGTGATTGCCAAGAAAGTAATTCGTGTCTATATCCACACCATGGATCTTGCCCGAGGTGGCCAGTTGAACCACGCACCAGTCGTGGCCGGGCGTACGCTTACGGCGTGATTCCCATCCATCCATCCATTTACCACGGTCGGTGTATTTGTCAGAGATAAAAATTCCCCTGCCCGGCTTGATCAGGTTCTCCTTTTCGGCGAAAAAATCATCCGTTGCATATAACACCTTGCCACCAAGACGTTCCGCCGCAAGATCAGTGAGTGCGGTAAAGGAAGGAGCTGATTTATCTTCTGTCATTCAGTAATATTTTGCCTTCGTTCAAATGTAACAACTTTCCCTGGCCATACACCTGCTTTCCTGAGAGGAAGGTTTGCTGCACAACACCCGAAAGGGTTTCATTTAAATAGGGCGTCGTTTTGTGGCGGTGCAGTATGATATCGCTGGTAACGGTAAAGGACTTCCCTGGATCCCAGGTAACAAAGTCCCCATCATAACCTTTTTCGATCGCTCCTTTCCGGTTAGTGGATATTGCGCCCTGGACGAGGCGGGCTGGGTGCGCACAAAGCCAGCTGGCCACGTCATCGGGTGTGCAGCCATGCTTTTTTGCCGCTGTCCATAAAGCCGGCAATGCGAACTGTATAGAAGAGAGGCCACCCCAGGCCTCGGCGAGATTCCCGGTGTCGAGATGTTTCAGCTCCGGCGGTGCAGGTGAATGATCAGTAGCAACAAAATCGATAATGCCATCTTTTAATGCCTGCCAGAGTTTTTCGTTGTTCTCTTTTTCACGGATGGGAGGCGCACATTTATACTCGCATTGTCCGTCCGGTATGTCTTCGGCGTTAAAGTACAGGTAATGCTGCGCGGTTTCCACCGTTAGTGGTAGTCCCTTTTGTTTTGCTCTCGTGATCTGTGTTATCGAATCGGCGGAAGAAAGGTGAACGATATGGGTACGGCAGTTAAATTCTTCGCATAATCGTATCATTAGCGCGATGGCGTTGTCTTCCCACTGTTTTGGCCGGGAGCTTAGGTATGTTTGGTAGGACCTCACGCCTGACCCCTCTCCAAAGGAGAGGGCAGTCGAAAGCTCGCAATGCACCAACAAAGGGAGACCATACTTGGCGATCAGCGGCATTACTTTTCTCAAATCCGCTTCAGTAACATTGGGGAACTCATCGATACCTGAATGGGTAAGAAAGGCTTTGAAGCCGAGGACGCCAGCCGCGATCAATGGTTCCATCTCTTTTTCATTGCCTGGTATCACGCCTCCCCAGAAGCCAACATTCGTATGCAGCTTGTTGTTTGTTGCATCCAGCTTTTCACGGAACGCTTGTTTGGTTGTGGTCACCGGTGACGAATTGAGCGGCATATCTACCAGCGTGGTAACTCCACCAGCAACCGCGGCCCGGGTCGCCGTATCAAATCCTTCCCATTCGGTCCTTCCTGGTTCGTTGATGTGCACATGTGGATCGACAATGCCGGCCATTAGTATATTGTCACCAACTTCTACCACGGTACAATCCAATCCTTCGGGCGCTCGTTCTGCCACTTCAACAATAACACCATTGCGTATGAGGACCCACGCTTCTTTTGTTCCAGCCGGGGTTATTGTTTTCGCGCTATGTATCACCTGGTCGATCATCGTTGACTAAAGTAAAAACTAATTCCTTACATTAGAGAGATAAACTAACGGATGCTGAACATCATCATATTTGTGGTCTTAGGGTTTATTCTTTTTATGATGTTCTTCATCGAACACAAATTCCCTTCTATTGTTAAGAAAGCCAGCGAACACAGGGACGAAGAATATTTTCACGAAAAGGTAGAGGTATCACGCGGGTTCATTTATGCGGCGATCGTTCTGGTAGTGGTACTGATGATCGCTGCGTTGTACATGATGGTAAAAGGCACGCCTTACGAAGGCCATATCATGGAATGGCTGAACATTATTATGCGGGTGATGCACGTTACGTTCGGTATCGCCTGGATCGGGGCCTCATTTTATTTTGTGTGGCTGGAGAATGCGCTTAACCGGAAGGACGGTGTAAGGGATGAACTCGCCGGGAACCTGTGGGCGATCCATGGAGGCGGTTTCTATTACCTGGAGAAGTATAAAGTGGCGCCGCAACAGGTGCCAAAGCAATTGCACTGGTTCAAGTACGAGGCGTATTTTACCTGGCTGTCGGGTTTCTGCATGATGTTCATCGTGTATTACTTTAACGCGAAAGCCATGCTGGTAGATGACACTGTGCTCAAACTCACCGCTGCACAAGCGATTGGTATCGGCATCGGTTCGCTCGTGGTGGGCTGGGTGATCTATGACCTGCTTTGCAAGACACCACTTGCCAGGAGTAAGTGGTTCGCTCCTGTCGGATTTGTTTTACTGGTGGCGTTCGCCTGGGGTTACGCGAACGTATTCAATAGCCGCGCTGCTTATATTCACTTTGGTGCGATGCTGGGTACTATCATGGCGGCCAACGTATTCTTTGTTATCATTCCCGCGCAAAAGGCAATGGTGAATGCTGCAAAGCAGGGGAAACCCGTGAACCCGGAACTTGGTAAGCATGCGGGACTTCGATCACTCCACAACAACTATTTCACGCTACCCGTTTTGTTCGTGATGGTGAGCAATCATTTTCCTTCCACGTTCGGTCACCAGTACAGCTGGGCGGTGCTCGCGGCGATATCCGTTGGCGCAGCTGGCGTAAAGCATTACCTGAACCTGAAGGAACGTGGTCAATACAATATATGGGTGATGCCGGTGTCTGCGCTGATCCTGCTGGCAGTTGCTTTTGTCACCGCCCCACCCAAACCGGGCGCTTGCAAAGAGAATATCAGTTACGCGGAAGTAAATGCCATCATCACTACCCGTTGTATACAATGCCATAGCAGCAAACCGACCGATGATGTATATACCGCACCGCCTAACGGCGTGACGTATGACATACCCGCGAACATCGTGAAGCTGAAAGACCAGGTCATGCAGCGCGTTGTAGTGACGAAGACCATGCCTTTAAATAATAAGACAGGCATGACGCCGGAGGAAAGAGATGTGATCAGGTGCTGGATAGAGCAGGGGGCGAAGATGAAGTGAGCCGGAAGCAGGCATAGCTGCGAATAATTAAATCGACATAGACAGATGCTTTCAGTGAGACCACTGCAACATGCGGACATTCCTTTGTTCCTGGATTATTGGTTCAATTCGGATCCTGAATTCCTGGCAGGAATGGGACTGGATGTCGCTAAGCTGCCCGCCCAAGAACAATTCGCCGGGATGCTGGAGCAACTATTAGCGACACCTGTAGAGCAGCGGATGAGTTATTGCATCGTATGGTTGGAGGATGGCCAGCCGATTGGCCACTCCAATACTAACCCGACTACATTTGGCGAGGAAGCAAAAATGCATCTGCACATTTGGAATGCCGGGCGGAGAAAACAGGGAATGGGAACGAAACTGCTGAAGCTGACGTTGCCTTATTTCTTTAAAGAACTTCAACTCAAGACACTCTGGTGTGAACCCTATGCGCTAAATCCTGCACCGAATAAGACACTGGAGAAGGCGGGATTCGAGTTCATGAAGGAATACGTTACTACGCCCGGCGTCTTTAATTTCGAACAGCCCGTGAAGCAGTGGCGCATGACAGCGGAGCGTTTCCGCGAGCTCGATAATTCTTAATACTTTACCTTGCTGTATGCCCACGGCGCCGCCTATTAATGTAAATGGGTTGTTCCCCATTCTCGATAATGAACTGACCCGGCTGTTATCTTCCCTAACGGAAGAAGAATGGCATAGGCCCACCATTGCCCGGTTATGGAACGTAAAAGACGTCGCCGCCCATTTGCTCGACGGAAACGTTCGGGTGCTCAGTATGTCGCGCGACAAGTACTTTGGTATGAACCCGGGCGACAAACCATTACTTGATTTTCTCAACGACATCAATGCCGACTGGGTGAAAGCGATGAAGCGCATGAGCCCTGCTGTGTTGTTGTGGTTACTGGAACTTACTTCCAGGCCGGTAAGTGATCATTTCACCTCGTTGGATCCTTATGGGAAGGCGATCTTCCCGGTGGCATGGGCGGGCGAAGCAGAATCGCTTAACTGGATGCATATCGCGAGGGAATACACCGAGCGTTTCATTCACCAGCAACAGATCCGCCACGCGGTGGATAAACCGGGCATAGTCACGAAAGAATTGTTTTACCCGTTCATTGATACATTCATGCAGGCTTTGCCCTATACATATCGTGATATACAAGCTGAAGAGGGAACCGTAGTAAAAGTCTCGGTGACTACGGAAGCAGGCGGAGACTGGTATATCTCGAGGGAAAGGGACCGATGGAAACTAGCGGGTGCCGCTAATGCCGATGCCGCGCTGACTATCGATCCGGATACAGCTTGGCAATTGTTCTCTAAAGGCATCACACCTGCGGCAGCAAAGAAACGCGTAAAGATTGAAGGAGATGTTTCCCTTGCGGAAGTCGGGCTCACCATGGTGAGTGTTATGGCTTAGTTTGATAAACCAGTATTACGCGAAGGCCAGTCCGCAAGAAAAGCACCTTTGATCGTTATTAAGGGTTGATGTCCCCCTCGATACCGCTATCCATCTCCTTGCCGGTTACCGCACCTGCGACGATCGATATCAAAGAAACCAGTTTATTGCTCTTGGTGTCCCAGTAATACGACTCTGCAGGTCTTACACGGATAATAGTGAGTTCCGGATCGTCCACTCCTTCGTTGAACCAGGTCTTGGCAAAAAAGCTCCACAGCTCCGCGGCTTTGTTACGGTCCCGTGTTACGTCAGCGTGACCATATACAGACAGGAACTCACTGCTGCCAGGCTTAGCATACAGCAACTGTACCTGGTCGTCTTGTTTTAATTCCAGGTTCTTATTGCTGTCTGCCCGGCTAAAGAACCAGATATTGCCTTCGTCATCTACATCCCGGGTGCTCATCGGCCGGGTGGAGAAGGGGGCCTCGCCGAGGTTCGTGCAGAACATACAGAAATCGATCTCTTTCGCAAGGCTTCTTAACTTCTCGATGCCTTCCTTGCCGCTTAGATTCTTCATATCAGACATATTCAGACTTTGCAGCAGGGCAACCAAAAAGGTGCCACGGTGATGACTGCTATCAAAAACCGTGTTGCGGGTGAATTTGACTAAATTCGTTCATCTTCAGCGTATGAAAATTATCCGCACCCACAGCAGCGATCCCGCGTTCCTTGGATTGGTTGCGGAACTTGACAACGATCTGAGGAGCCGTTACAAAGAACGCCAGGCTGTATACGATCCGTACAATCAAGTGCCTAACCTCTCAACCGTGGTGGTGGCTTATGAAGGAGATACAGCAGTCGGTTGTGGTTGTTTTAAACCGTATGATGATGACTCGGTTGAAATAAAGCGGATGTTCGTAGCCCCGGCAAGTCGGGGAACAGGTGTTGCTCCTGTTATACTCAGCGAGCTGGAACAGTGGGCAAGGGAACTCGGTTATCGCAAAGCAGTGCTGGAAACAGGAACACTTCAGCACGAAGCGATCCGGTTTTACCAGCGTGAAGGATTTTCAGTCACGGAAAACTACGGGCAGTACATCGGGATGGAAACGAGTATTTGCATGAACAAGAAATTAATTTAACTATGGATCTATACCGCTTCAATTCAATACCTACACTGGAAACAGAACGTACCCTTCTCCGCCAGCTGTATTCTTCCGACGCCCAGGAGATATTCATGCTGCGTTCAAACACGGCAGTGAACGAGCATATCGACCGTGAGCCGGCTACCACGATCGAAGACGGTTTTGGCTTTATCAAAAAGATCAAGATTCTCACCGATAAGAACGAATCCTTCTATTGGGCCATTACCCTGAAAGGCGTGCCCGCGCTGGCAGGCGCCGTTACGCTTTGGAATTTTGACGCGGCGAAAGACAAGGCCGAAATAGGCTATGAATTATTGCCGGAGCACCACGGCAAAGGCATTATGGAGGAAGTGATGAAGCGCGTGCTGGACTTTGCCTTCAATTCCGTAAAGATCGGGAAGCTGGAAGCCTGGGTGAAACCGTCCAATGAGCGGTCGATCCACTTGCTGGATAAATTAGGGTTCAAGCGTGACACCGAAGCAGAGGCCAGCAAGCCCGCCGAAGCAAAGGAGATCATCTATTCGCTGTCACGCTCCCAGCCCTAGAGATAGCTGAGCCACCAATGTTTGTGGCTGCGTTTGTACCGGTCATACCACCGGCAAATGAAGTATAAGATCAATACAAGCCCGATCCACACCAGGTAAGTTGTCGCCAGGCTGTAACCAAAACCCCGGAGTCTCGGTTCAAAGCTCACCCAGTTGGTGAGCACCATATGACTCCAGTCGTATCCCGCCGTTACTTCAGCGGCAAGCATCGCTGCAAGATGTATCAGGTAAATGTGAACGAGGTAATAGAACATCGGCACCCGGCCGATCACCTGCACCTGGTTGCTCAGCCAGCCATTCACTTTTTCGGTTAGCGCAAGGAAAATGAGTGCTGGTCCCAGTGTCACCAACAGGTATAATAGGGATGGCGGGTATTTATTCAGGTTTAAGAATGACAGTACGGTGAACGTCTCGCCTCGTGATTGTCCGCTCCACAGGAAGGGATCGCCATACCAGTTGGTGAAGCGCAATGCGATAAATAAAAGCGTGGCGGCAATGCCATACCACAACAATTGTCTCCTTCTTTTTTGGGGGCTGTAAGTCGTTTCGTAAAATGTGCCAAGACAATAACCCAGCGACATGACTCCGACCCACGGTATCAACGGATATAAGGCGAACCATGCGATGTCTTTAAAAAAGAATGGTTTAGCCTCGTGCAGGATCGCCCATATATATTGTCGGAATCCATTGTTAAAGTGAATACTGTCAAGCAGGTTGTGACCGAATATCAGCATCAGGCTGAAAGCAAGAGTAATGGCTTTCGGCAGGTGGATCAATCCGGCAAGGCCGATCATGCTGCAACCAAGTGCCCAGATCACGAGTGTGCCCGTGTTGGCGTAACTAAAATCGAAGAACCATCCGAAGTTGACGATGGTCAGTTCCAGGAAGATGAGCCAGAGGCCACGCGTAAATAAAAACCTTGTCAGCGCCTTCTTTCCTTTGCGCTTGCCAACGATGTAAGCCGAGGTTCCACTCAGCAACATGAACACCGGTGCACAGAAATGCGTAATGAAGCGGGTGAAGAAGAGCGGCACATTGGTCTGCGTAAGATCGGTCGGGTCAAAAACAAAAGCGCCGGCGTGGAAATAGTCACGTACGTGGTCGAGGGCCATGACGATCATCACCAGCCCGCGAAGGAAGTCGATCGATGTTACTCTCGTATTACCGGTTGCGATATGTAGGGGTGTCAGATCGGGTTTGCTGCGAAACCTGAATAGTCTGCGGGTGCCGGTAAGTTCCATGTACGCTTTTGTTATTAAATTATGTGGAGGCGTCAGAGAGATGTTCCTGGCTGTGGATCTTTGGGACAGGCTGCTGTTGTGCCAGTGAAGTAAAGGAGTTTTTTGCAGAATCTGAAGTGATTAAACCGGGATTAGCTGGGGTGACGAGGCCGTAACGCTATCGGCTGACGCCGGAACGGGTTGATTATCAAGAGAGGCAACTACCCTAACTGAACATGACGATGGCAAAAAGCACCAGCGTCAGCAGGTAGAAGACCACTTGTTCGGATCTTGCAGTGATGTTTTCCATTGTAAGGATATTCAAGGTTAACGTACACTTAGCCAAAACAATTTACGAACCAAAACGTATTCAAATACCTGATTAGTATCAGTGGCAACAACCTGTGGAAAAAAGGAACCGACCCGGCTTATTGAAAACCCGATCGCAGCAGCATTGGCCTAAAAATAAAAATGCTGGCGCCGGCAACTTAGTTTTGCAGCCATGTCGAAACCTGTAATCTGCATCGGGGCGGCGTTGGTGGATGAGTTGTTCCATGCAACGGATAAGATCATACCGGCCTCTACCTCAGACGCTACCGTCACCAAAACCGCCGGGGGTGTTTCCAGGAACATCGCCCACCAGCTCGCTCTGCTCGGCGTGCCGGTGCAATTGATCAGCGTGTTTGGAAACGACAGCGATGGAAACTGGCTGAAACAGGTGTCCACTTCTGCAGGGGTAAAGCTGGATGCTTCCCTTACAATCTCGGGGCTCACCGGTAAATACACCGGTATCCTGAATGTGGACGGATCGCTGTTCACGGCATTCCTCACCAACGCGGCCAATCACCTGGTCACCCCGGAACACCTGGAAAAGCATTCCGATCTGTTGCAGACGGCGACGGTGTTAATGGCCGATGCCAACGTAAACGTAGATACAATGGAATGGTTGCTTCGCTTCAGTAAAAGCACCGGCATTCCTTTCATCATCGAACCCGTTTCTGTGCCGCCGGCAAGCAAGCTGGCCGCCGTGAACCTGGATGGCCTGTATCTCATCACACCAAATGAAGACGAGTTGCCCGTGATCTGCCGCGAACCGTTATCGTCCGCAAGGAAGCACGTGGACGAGTTACTGGAAAGGGGCGTTCAGAATATCTGGCTGCACAATGGGATCCACGGGTCTACCATAGTAAGTAAGGAAAAGACGATCTCACTGCATGCCTCGCTGGTTGATGTGCTGGATTGCACTGGCGCCGGCGACGGATCACTGTCAGGCTTCCTGCTTGGAAAGCACCTGGGAAAAGAAGACATGGACTGCCTGAAGATCGCACATACGCTGGCATCAGAGATATTACAGGTCAATGGAGCGATCGCCACCCATCTTACGCAGGAAAAACTAATGGCCCTTGTACCTAAATATTTCCCCGCTAATGAATGATCTGCTACAGGTGCTACCCGCGGTGCAGGAGGCGCTGTCGCGGGGTAGGCCGGTGGTGGCTTTAGAATCTACCATCATTTCGCATGGCATGCCTTACCCGCGCAATGTAGAAACAGCGCTGGCTGTTGAACAGGTGGTGCGTGAGGGTGGTGCAACACCGGCAACCATCGCCATACTAAACGGAAAGTGTTGCGTTGGGTTGGATGATGCGCAGCTGGATTTTTTTGGCCGTGGGCGCAATACCTGGAAGGTGAGCCTTCGGGATATGCCTTACGTGATAAGCAAGGGATTACCGGGAGCGACAACCGTGGCGGCGACGATGCGTATCGCTTCTATGGCCGGCATCCGTGTATTTGTCACCGGCGGCATTGGTGGTGTCCATCGTGGCGCGGCCACTACAATGGATATTTCCGCTGACCTGACCGAGATGGCGCACACATCGGTGGCTGTTGTCTCCGCTGGCGTAAAATCAATTCTCGATATCGGCCTTACGTTAGAATACCTGGAAACGCAGGGGATACCGGTGGTGACGTTTGGACAGGACGCATTCCCGAGTTTCTATTCGGCTAAGAGTGGTTTTCCTTCACCGTTGCGTATGGATACGGTGGAAGAGATCGCTTCGCTGCTGCTGAGCAAGTGGAAACTAGGTCTGGATGGTTCGATACTCATCGCGAACCCGGTGCCTACGGCCCACGAGGTACCGGCGGATGAAATGGAAAAACACATTACGCAGGCACTTGCGGCGGCAAATGAAAAGAACATTACCGGAAAGGAAGTCACACCCTTCCTGTTGAAATACCTCGCCGATCATACCGGCGGTGAAAGTCTCGAAGCCAATATCGCGTTGATCAAACACAACGCAAAACTGGGTGCAGCGCTCGCTGTAGCCTTCTCGCGATAACTGCCGCCAGCTCAGGCAGGTTTTTTGAAGCTGCAGGGGAAACAGGTTGTTATGAATGACATAAGCAATTTCCTGACGAATGAAGGATGGAGCGCGGGCCAGGAATTCGGCATCAGTATCCAGTACAAAGGAGACCATGAAGCAGTTTCGGTGACCGAGTTCATGGCGGCGGATAGTCGTTTGTTCGTTGCGGCGCTGAGCGACGACACCGAGGTGTTGCTCGTGCCCTTCAGCTTATTGCCAAAAGCGGGCGGCATGAACTGGCTGCCCGTTGACGTCGAGAACCTGGACCTTGCCGCGGTGATCGCAGGCGGTATTGCCAAATGCGAACGGTACAATGAGTGATTATGTTTACCACGGCGACCGGAACACGGATCCCTTGCTAAAGCAACAACGTTGTTCCGCGGTACGCAACGCAGGAGGCAAATGCATCCGTGGCAAGAATGGAAATATGCTGGTCCGCTTCGGGGCCCGGCCCGTAGTGGTAGTAGCAAGACTGCTGCGAAAGATCCGCTGATAACCTGCTAGATATTGTTGTCGAAAAATCTCCGGTATATCCTCTTTTGCCTGTAACTGTACACCAGGTAGATCAGCATAATGAAGCCGAGGAGGCCCATGAAGAAAAGGTACGTATTCATCGCACTAGTTTTAAGGTCCGGAAAAAAGTTCGTGGTTATTCTTAGGTATGGGCTCCGAGGAGATTGAGTATGCAGGATACGATGAAAAAACGAAATGTGCAAGGCGGGTCGATTAAAATTCATTTAAGTGGACCGGACTTGCAGGATTCTACAGGCAACCGTGGGGAAACGCGCATATTAATGCAATTGTGGACCTGCGGACATTCCCGTTTTATTCGACGATCTCATCCGGGATGAGGCACAAAAAAAACCGCCGGC
This sequence comes from Chitinophagaceae bacterium, assembly GCA_021323155.1. Lineage (GTDB taxonomy): Bacteria > Bacteroidota > Bacteroidia > Chitinophagales > Chitinophagaceae > JAEZDC01. The sequence goes on from JAJTCI010000001.1 coordinate 23,439, forward strand.
ACGAAGCCGGCAGTTTGCAGATGCACATGTTTAACTAGATGGCTGGAACGATATCGATTATAACCGTCCGGTTATAGAAACGTCCTTCCGGTAACTTATTGCTGAAGGGAGTCATCTTTTCGTCCTCACCGAATCCATGGGATTCGAATTTCACTCCTTTTATTCCTCTTTTCAGGATGGCCCGCTCAAGTACTTTCTGGCTGCTCATTGCTCTTTCCCTGGATAAATTATCGTTGTAATTATCATCACCGATGATATCGGTATAACCCTGGATTATCACAGTGTTGTTATCGTGTATCAAAGGGGCTACGATCTCGGCTAAGAACGTTTCATAGGCCGTGATCGACTTAGACTCGTCAAATCCGAACAGGATGCTGTAACGCATGCCGGTCTGCAGGTTGTCTGCCGCCTTTACCAGTTGTACATTACTTTCTTTTCTTACCGCGGTCCCATTGATTGTTTCACCCACAAGAGCGACTTTGTAGTTGCCGGTATTGCTACTGCCCAGGATCTTAGCGCCGGGGATCGTTATCTCGTCTTTCGCGTAAGGACCGAACTTTTGCATCACACCGTTGTTGTCGGTCACCTCAAGTGACCACCACTTCAGCAGTTCTTTTGAACCGTTAGCAGTAAAGATCACGTGGCTGTCCAAAGGATCTTCCTGTATCGCGGTAATTTCTACCGGTCTCAGGAAAGATGAAGTAGTGCCGCCCACCTGTAATAATAATGCAGGGGAGCTGCTCATGATGTCTACCCTGCGGTCACCTTCACGCAATAGCGCGAGGTCTTTTGTAGCGCCGGGTTGCTCTGAAGGTATAAGTGGTTTATCCCTGCCCGTAGTAGTGATCCTGGAACCGTCGATTCCAAAAGCGGTTACCAGGTAGTTCTTTACGTTTTCCGCCATTTGTTTTCCTTCCGCAGGATTGTTGGCAGAGGATCCGCTTAAAGCGATCTGGCTGGAAGAGTTAGTCCTCATCCTGTCACCGATAATATTTAAGATGTTATGGTAAACGGCCAGCTGCCTTGCAGAACGGCCTTTGTTTAGATTATCGGGCTGTGCGGATTGCAGCTGCGCTTCTTTGAACGTGGATGCTGCAGCAGGACTTAATAATACATACCTGCCTGGTATCTCTTTCGATCCCATGTCGAAGAACACAGAATTACGCAAAGGGAAATGTTCCTTCACCTGTCGTGCGACGGGCACCAGCTTCGGCGCTCTCACTGAGAAGTCTACTTCCTTAACCGGTGTAACGACAACTGGTTTAACCGGGACGATCACCGTTTCCGGCTCAGGCACAGTGGCGGTCTTATCAGAAGATTTGCGTCCAGTACCAAACTTGATCGCTATACCCGCACGTATGGTATATATCGACCATGATTCAATTTTACGGGGCGCACGACCCAGGTCTGTTTGAAATGACGCGAACGGCGACAGTGTCATTTGCGTAGCGCTGGCTTTCATGGATAAAGGGAAATCGAAACCTAAGCCCGCCTGCGCGGAGAATACCGTTTTACGCATATCACTCATCTCAGCCGTCCTGTCTGCTTGCTTTTCCTGCTTATAGGTGAATTCATCTCTCACCTTAAAGCCCATGGTAGGGCCACCGAATAGGTAAAAGGCCGAAGCGAATGGCGCTACCCTTACACTTGGTTCGATGGAGACATAGCTGAGGTTGGTTGCTAATGTTGCCGGGCAGTTGCACGGGGCCATTACTGTTTCAAACTTGCCGCCACGGTTGTCGTACGCGATGTTGAGCATTCCTCCCCAGACCTTGTTCGGCCTGTATTCGGTCAGCAATGAGAAGTATGGTTTGACACCATCCCCCTCATGAAATGCGGTAGGAACCGCGAACGTGCTTGTGAGCCTTTGCGTGGTACCATTATATGAGTTGATATTGGCGGCTACTGACTGACCAAACCACCATACCGGTTGAACCCGTTTTATGGTTTGCGCATTCAGTGATCCGGCGGTCAAACACAGGAGCACAAAAGAGAGGCCCCGTGTTAGAATATATAATTTGGACATGTTATTATTTTAAGATTTGAACATTAGTACCTGTTCATTCCACATGAGCGGAACGATGTTGTTTATGATTAGTTGGGAACATTGATCGTAGTGTTCACCATTGTCACCGAAGCGTTCAACGAGATGGCCCTGCCGTTCAGCACGGTCTGCACCATGTTACCCGCGGTAGAAAGTGTGACGCCCGCAGAAGCGATGATGGTACCGGTCATTACTCCGCCACCTGCTCCGTTGATCGTTGCCGCCGAACCTACGTACCAATAGACGTTCTTCGCCTGCGCACCGTTGATCAATATCACGCTCTTGGCACCTGTTGGTCCCGCGACGCCTACTGTCAACCCGGCCGCCGTCTGGAAGATCCATTCCGCGTTGGGGTTACCCATAGCGTCCAGCGTAAGATTCGCTGTAGAAATGTTGAATGTTCCACCTGCTGCCTTATAAACGCCCGGCGGTAATGTCAAGCCACCCAGTTCACCTGCGCCAGGGTCAGTACCACCTGGTCTGCCTGCGGGGGAGATGCTGTTATATGTATTGTTGGCCGCGAGCAATCCCGCTGTTGCGATCTGGAAAGACGCTGCTGAACCCGGTGGTGGGGGCGCGGTGTGTACGCGTCCTGTTACCAGGCCTATATTCAAAGGCGTTTCAGTGTAGATATCACCTGTAGTGCCATCATGGAAACCGGTTATCAGTGTAGAGGCCGCGATGGTTCCGATGCTTCCGTTGTTGATCACCGTATTTATTCCCTGGTTCGTTATACCAGCACTTCCACCAAATGCGCCGAAGATCGATGCGTCAGTAAGTGGTGGAGGAGGTGGTGGTGGCGGTACGATAGGAACGATGGTGGTAAAGCTCCATACATAATCAGCCGCGAGTGAGTTGCCGGCCGTGTTCTTCGCGCCGGTTGTGATAGTAGCGGTGTAAACGGTATTCGGTAAAAGGAAACCGGTCGGTGTGAATGACGCTGTATTGCCGGAGTAAGTAACGCTACCCGGTATGGTTACGGCACCCTGTTTTAATAAGAAAGTTGATGTATTAATGGTGGCGGGGTCCATGACGGAGCTGAATGTTGCCCTGATCACTTTGGCCAGCGCTACGCCTGTTTCTCCATTGAATGGATCTGTTGAAACCACTGTTGGAATGCTGCCCGTGGCAAAACTCCAGGTGTAATTGGAAGCGATCGAGTTGCCCAAAGGATCTTTCGCGCCCGTGGTGATCGTACCGGTATATACAGTAGAAGGAGCGAGTGGTGCAGAAGGCGTAAATGTAGCCGTCATACCACTATAAGTTACCACACCAGCTACGGGTGTTGCGCCCTGCTTTAATAAGAATGTTGTTGAGTTGATCGTCGCGGGATTCATGTTGGTGCTGAACAACGCGGTGATGATCTTATTGATGGGCACGTTGGCCGCCCCATTGGCAGGATCAGTTGAGACAACGATGGGTATCGTTCCCGTGTTAAAGGTCCAGGTATAATCTGCAATCATCGCGTTGCCGGCAGGGTCCTTCACCTTATTGGTGATGGTGGCGGTATAGACCGTGTTGGAAGCCAGCACCGATGAAGGTGTAAAGCTTGCCGTAACACCGCTATAGCTCACCGACCCGGGTATCGCTGTGGTGCCCTGGTGTAATAAGAAGGTGGTTTGATTGATCGTTGTGGGATCCATCACCTCGTTGAACATGGCGGAGATGACTTTTGTTGTAACTACGTTAACGGCGCCATTAACAGGGTCCGTGGAAATTACTTCCGGGCATATGCCGGAGGTCTCACCGGTGAACGTGTCTTTTTTGCATTGCCATGAAACGATCGCTATAAGCAGTAACATGATCCAGCCAGTCCAGGATAGTTGCTTGCTGATCTTCCCGTAGCGGGAAGCGCTCGTTGTTTCAGCAGGCAAAGTGTTTCTATTTTTCATCTGGTGAAGGTTGCACCATAATACCTCTAAAGCATTACACGTTTACGAATAAGAATTACACATGTAACAGGTTACCGGAAGTTGGCAGGGGAAGCGAGTGGGGTGCGATGCTGACTTTTGGGAATTCCCAGCAGTTTACGCTTGGTTGATTATAGTACTACAGTAAGTGAATGGTGAATGCCCGCCCGAGCGTACGGTTCGGTATGGGCGGGGTCATGGTGAATCGCGGCGGTCATCCCCGTGTTGAACGGTTATGCCTTTTCACCTTTCAAGCCTTGCTTTACCCCACCTGCAACATCTTCAGAACTATTGTAACCCCGTACCCGTAGGCGGCGGCAAGGAGGGCTACTGTGATGATCTTATGTGAAAGCTTTCTTTCCCGGACAGATTCATCGGTGAGGAGAGATCGTTCTATTTTAGTTAAGACTTTGTCGCGGAGGATCTTCATGAGCATTTAGTATAAGGGAACGTCGGGCGCGCAATTTACAAGCCTCTGCTCGTATAACCACGCTAAAGTGGAACTTGTGTAACTAATCGGGGGGATTTATGTAATCCAACGGAATGATATAGGCTGAACTTTGTGATAGTTGTCCGCATTATACCCCTACCATTAAATGGATCCTGACGTTCAGATACAATTGGAATTAATTAAGAAGCTCCTGGAATGGAACGCCGAACGGTACGCGCTTGCCGTGCAGGCAGACGATTTTGACGAGGCGGCGAAGGTTAACGCGGCCATCAACCGGCTACAAATGAAAATGGATGAGCTTATGCCTTATCTCGCCGGCCGCAGTAACCAGTCCTGATGGGCAGCACTATCCAGCTGCTACCACTTCCCTTCCAAGCGCTAAACTACACCCGTTTGACATAGATGTGTTAGGTGAATTGGTGCAGATCTCCTTGGCACATTTAGTGCTCGTTATCCCTACATCAAACATCTTCCTATGTATTATCATGTACAAGAGCTAATCAACCCAATCATCGCTGACGAGCCAGATCCTTCCGCCGCTAATGCTTTGCAGGAAGGGCTGGGTGGACAGTTTGGAGAAATGCGCACCATGATGCAGTATTTTTTCCAGGCATGCAATTACCGCGGTAATGCCCTCGCTTACCGCGACCTGATCCATGGCATTGGAGTAGAAGAGATCAGCCATGTAGAGCTGATCACTAAGACCATTTCAACGCTGCTCGATGGATCACCCCGTTATAACGGTAAGAAGTTCGACACGCCGGGCGCAGGCGGCAAACCGGTTATGGATATGGCTAAGGAGCAGATGAACCCACATCATTTCATTGTCGGTGCGCAGGGCGCCTTGCCTGTAGATTCCGCCGGCAACCCCTGGATGGGTTCCTATGTACATAACCATGGAAACCTGGTACTGGATCTATTGGATAACCTTGTTTTGGAATCAACAGGTCGCTTACAGAAATGCCGGATCTACCAGATGTCGTCGAATAAGACATTCCGTGCGACGGTATCATTCCTGATAGCGAGGGATGAAGCCCACGAGATGGCGTTCGCGAAAGCGTTGGAGACATTAGGTGTAGACTGGGGTAAGATATTACCGGTACCCAAGTTCGACGCGACGAAGTATCCCGAGGTGAAGAAGCTGATGGACGCAGGTGTGAACAGGGAGCAGTATTCTTTCCGCCTGGATTCATCTCAACTGGCGACCATATTCCAGGGTTCCGCACCCGCTAATGACGGCACTACGCTGGAAGCACTAAAGGAACCGAGGAAATCATTCCCTGACCCGGTAGCGCCTGAAAGGCCCGAAGAGTTCGCGCCCGGACTGGATCCAGAACTGCAGGAGTTAGTGGACGCGTTACAGGATTATAAAGAGAAGAACGCCAAGAAGACTAAGGCGGCAACGCCGAGGAAGAAGGCGCGTAAATAAAAGCGATCACCCACCACCGGGGGATGGCGTTTACGCTGTGCCCCGGTGGTTCTGAATTACCACTCCCGTATTCCCCGCTTGTGTTTCGATCTGTAATGCTTTACCTTCATTACACATACAAACACGCTGCTATGAAATCTCTCCTGACCGCTGTTTTACTCATCGTTTTAACCAGTCATCAACTCTCCGCCCAAACAAGGCTGCTGCGGCAGCCCGCCATCTCCGCTAACGAGGTCGCGTTTGTTTACGCGGGAGATATATGGACCGTTTCAAAGAACGGTGGTAATGCAAAGCGCATTACCAGCACCGATGCAACGGAGTCTAACCCTTGTTTCTCACCAGACGGTAAATGGATCGCTTTCGCCTCTAACCGTTCCGGCATCGCGCAGGTATACACTGTATCCTCTTCAGGCGGCACACCCACAAGACTCACCTGGTATCCCTCGGCATCACAGCCCAGAGGATGGTCGCCGGATGGTAAGAATGTATTGTATGCTTCCGGCAGGGAGAACGCGCCCACCACGTTCAACCGGTTGTGGACCGTTCCCGCGACGGGTGGTCCATCTGTTTTGCTTCCCGCGCCCTGGGGCTACGACGCGTATTATTCACCCGACGGCAACAAGCTGGCTGTCGATCGCATGAGCCGGTGGGATGTGGAGTTCCGTCACTACCGCGGCGGGCAGAACACGGCGCTCCAGGTGCTCGATCTGAAGACACTTAATGAAACAAACATTCCCTGGGACGGCAGCACCGACCTGCACCCGGTATGGATGAACACCAACGAAATATATTTTCTCTCCGACCGCGACTTCATCATGAACGTGTTTGCCTACAACACTTCCACCAACGCGGTGCGGCAGATCACCGATCAGAAATCGGGTGATGTAAAATGGCTGGAGGGCAACGGCAAGGAACTGGTGTACGAACACAATGGCGACCTCTACCTCCTCGATGCTGCAGGCAAGAGCAAGCAACTCAACATTAATGTTACCGGCGACTTTCCCTGGTCTGAGCAACGCAACGAGCATGTGACGAACAGCGCCACTAACGCTTCGTTATCACCCACCGGTAAACGCATCGTAATGGAAGCGCGCGGTGAAATATTCACCGTACCGGTAGAGAATGGCGACCCGCGCAATCTCACACGCAGTACAGGCGCGGCCGACCGTGTGCCACTCTGGAGCCCTGACGGAAGAGAGGTGGCGTGGTTCTCGGACAAAGACGGCAAAGGCTACGCGTTATACATCACAGACCAGGAAGGCACGAAAGCACCACGCAAAATATCCATCGGTGAAAGTAAAATGGCCTGGGACCCGGTATGGAGTGCTAACGCGAAATACCTGGCCTTTACAGATGATAAGACGCGCGTGCAGGTGGTGGAACTATCCACTGGTAATATCACCACTGCCGATATCGGCGGCGCCAACCTGGATCGCGGCAATATGGGTCTCACCTGGAGTCCCGACAGTAAATGGCTCGCCTATACCAAATCAGCCAGCAACAACTTTCGCAACGTGATGGTATGGAATATCGACACCAAAAAAGCAACCCGCCTCAGTGATGACATGGCAGACGCCATCTCTCCTGCCTGGGATGCGAATAACCGTTATTTATATTTTCTCGCCAGCACAAACGTGGCACTCGGTTCGGGCTGGGCTAATACCAGTTCGCAGTATGCGCGGCCAACTTTCGGCGTGTACATAACATTATTGCGCAAGGAAGAACAGAATCCTTTCCCGCTGAAGACAGATGAAGAGCCTGACACTACCAGGCCGAAAGCAAAAGACACTTCAAGTGTAAAAGGCGTTCGCATCGATTGGGAGAACATCGGCCGTCGCATCATCGCGATGCCGGTACCCGTGGGCGAATACAATGCATTACTCGCCGGGCCTAAAGGAACCGTTTTCATACAGGCGGGCCCGACACTCAGCAAGTATTCAGTAGCTGATAAAAAACTAGATGAGATGGTAAAGGGCGGCGCGCAGTTCGCGGTCTCCGCCAATGGCGAAAAACTATTGTTCCGTTCGGGCAGCGCCTGGCGTGTGGTGCCCACATCCAAACCGCCGTCTCCAACAGAAGGTGTAGTACCCGTGGTGCTGCGCATGGAACTGGACAGGGTAGCCGAATGGCAGCAGGTATTCAATGAAGCCTGGCGTTACCAGCGCGATTATTTCTACGACAGGAATATGCACGGCCGCGACTGGGATGAAGTATGGAAACAATACGCGCCGCTTGTTCCTTATATCCGCCATCGGAGCGATCTCACTTACCTGCTCGACCAGTTGGGTGGTGAAACGTCCGTGGGCCACAGCTTTGTATTCGGTGGTGATTTCCCCGCGGTAGACACTTCACGTGTAGGTGTATTGGGCGCTGACCTCGCCGCAGACGCGGGGCGTTGGAAAGTAACCAGGATATATACTACTGAAAGCTGGAACCCGGGCGTGGTAGCACCGATGGCGCAGCCCGACCTGAAAGTGAAAGAAGGCGATTATATTCTCGAGGTGAACGGTCAACCGTTAACCGCGAATGAGGATCCGTATAAATTACTCAACGGCACGGCGAAGTTGCAAACAGTATTACTGGTGAACAACAAACCCTCCGCCGACGGCGCATGGACCATAAAAGTGCAGCCCATCGAAAGCGAGAACCAGTTGCGGCAACTGGCCTGGATAGAAGACAACCGGAGAAAAGTAGACGAGCTGTCCAACGGCAAACTCGCTTATGTATGGATACCCAATACCGGTGGCCCCGGTTTCAACGCGTTCAACCGTTACTATTTCGCGCAGCAACATAAACAAGGCGCGGTGATAGATGAGCGCTTCAACGGCGGCGGCTTACTGGATGATTACATGGTTGACATGATGACGCGCCGGCTGCGTGCGGCCATCAGCAACGAAGTGCCTGGTGGTAGTCCTACCAATTTACCTGCAGGGATCCTCGGTCCGAAAGTGTTGTTGATAAACGAGCTCGCGGGCAGTGGTGGTGATTTCTTCCCCTGGGTGTTCAGGCAGCAGAAAGTAGGACCATTGATCGGTACGCGCACCTGGGGTGGACTGGTAAAGAGCACGGTGCATTATGCATTCGTTGATGGAGGCGCGATGACCGCTCCTGATAACGGCATCTTCGACCCGCGCAACAATAAATGGATCGCCGAGAATACAGGCGTGGCCCCGGATATAGAGGTTAAGATCACCGCTAAGTCTGTAGCGCAGGGCAAGGACCTGCAGCTGGAAAGAGCGGTGGAGGAATTGCTGAAATTGCTGGAAAAAGAGAAGATGCCGGAGGTGAAGCAGCCACCGTACTCTTCACCTGGGAAGCGGAACAGGTAGGAATTTATGGTATGGAGACGGCAGATCGCGGGTGACGCGGACCAAATGGATTTGACTCGCAGGCACTTGCGGGTGCGCATTCACCAGTGTGGGAGGAGCAGGTACGCATCATGCATGCCTGAGGGTGGAGGCAAGGTGGGAGGAGGGTGGTAGGAAATGCCAGGGTGATACGGGGGCAATTCGAAGGCAGATCGAGGGTACTACGGAGGAGATACTCTATAGGTACTCTATATGTACTCTATATGTGCTCTATATGTGCTCTATACCTCTTGCATTTCCCGGGGGGAAATATTATTTTGGAGCCGAAAACACCAACCTTACCCCATGGCAAAGCGGCCACCTTGCCCGGACCCGGACAGATACGTATGGATTCAGCCCAAAGACGGCAAGGGATATTGGCGCCTTAAACGAGGCGAAGGCAAGGAGGCCACACTTAACGAGAGCCTGCAAATCAATTCCAAGCTCACCGGTTTTACCAATAAATGCGCGAATAACGTAATTGCAAAGCTGGGTCCATACCTAAACCACCTGGCCCGGGAGAGGTTCGTTTCGCGGCTTAGCGGCGCCCTGAAGCGCGGCTTTAAAGTGAACGACACAATGGATTACGGGTTCGTTCGGGACATGGAGGTGCAGAAGCGGTACCCGTTGGGCAGGGTACTCAGCGGGTATACGGTCGCCATCAAAGAAGACGCGGTAGAGGTGAGTGTTGACATCAATATCGCTACTATCAAGACGCACGGCAAGCTGGCAACGCATTATTTCCTGGAACTGATCCTGCTTCAAGGGGACGCGAGCGAGCCGTATGACATGCGTATCGAGGATGACAGCACCGATGTTTACCCTATCGACGCAACTG
>JAJTCI010000079.1 GCA_021323155.1 Chitinophagaceae bacterium
TTTTGAGAAAGGCACCAAGGTGAACATCACGTTTGCAGATGTAGCCGGTTTGGATGAAGCCAAGGTGGAAGTGATGGAGATCGTTGACTTCCTCAAGAACCCAAAGAAATACACAGCGCTTGGTGGTAAAATACCTAAAGGCGCCCTGCTGGTAGGTCCACCCGGTACCGGTAAGACCCTTCTTGCGAAAGCAATGGCGGGTGAAGCACAGGTGCCGTTCTTTTCCATGTCTGGTTCCGACTTCGTGGAACTCTTTGTTGGGGTGGGTGCAAGCCGTGTGCGCGACCTGTTTAAGCAAGCGAGAGAGAAAGCGCCGTGTATCATCTTTATTGACGAGATCGATGCCATCGGCCGTGCGCGTGGAAGGAATGCCATCATGAGCAATGACGAGCGGGAGAATACACTGAACCAATTACTGGTGGAAATGGATGGCTTTAGCGGCGAGAGCGGCATTATTATCCTGGCGGCTACAAACAGGCCCGATGTTCTTGACACCGCTTTGTTACGCCCCGGCCGTTTCGACAGGCAGATCACTATTGACCGGCCGGACGTTAAAGGAAGGGAAGATATTTTCAAAGTGCACCTGAAGCCAATCAAGGTTTCCGAGACACTCAACGTTCATAAGCTAGCCGAGCAGACGCCCGGTTTCGCGGGTGCGGATATCGCCAACGTTTGTAACGAGGCGGCGTTGATCGCGGCGCGGAAAGGGAAAGAGGCGGTTGATATGAGCGACTTCCAGGATGCGATCGATCGTGTGATCGGTGGTCTTGAGAAGAAGAATAAGATCATTTTACCGGAAGAGAAAGAAGTGATCGCCTACCACGAGGCGGGCCACGCCGTATGCGGTTGGTACCTCGAGCACGCGTACCCGTTATTGAAAGTGACGATCGTTCCGCGCGGAACGGCAGCGCTGGGTTACGCGCAATACACGCCGAAAGAACAATATCTCTATACTACAGAACAGCTCATGGACCAGGTTTGCATGACCCTTGGTGGAAGAGCCGCGGAAGACATTTTCTTCGGTAAGATATCCACTGGCGCCAGTAATGACCTGCAGCAGATCACCAAGATCGCGTACTCGATGATCACGGTGTATGGTATGAATGATAAAGTTGGTAATGTGAGTTATTATGATCCTTCGCAGGAGAATCAGTTCACTAAGCCTTACAGTGAAGAGACTGGTAAGATGATCGATGAAGAAGTGCGGAAGCTCATTGAAGCAGCGTATGAGCGGACCAAAGACCTCTTGACAGAAAAGAAGGCGGATGTTGAAAAACTGGCGAAAGAGCTTTTAGAAAAAGAGGTGTTGCACCAGAGCGATGTAGAAGAGCTTATCGGTAAGCGACCCTTCGAAGACAAGAAGCCACATGTAGACAACGGGCTTCCCGACGTGTCTGCACCACCTGAAAAAACCGTGGTTGAATGATGAGAGATGCGCTAATTTAGCGGCGTGTCATCCTCGCCTAAACATAATATATTAAAAAAGATACGACAGGCACTGGCAACCCCGGTGCCTGCTCCGTTTCCACACGTAGAGAACGCGGAGAATTTTTACCAGCCTTCGCAACAGGAACTTGAGATCGAATTCGCAGAGAATTTTACGAAACTGCTGGGTAAGTTTTCTTTTTGCACGGATGAAAAAGAACTTACACAGCAACTCGCTGCCCTCGCCAAAGCCAGGGAGTGGAAGAATATTTTCTGTATCGAGACAGGCTTAAGGAATGATCTCATCGCCGGGGGCTTTTCAAATGTGGATTATACCAACGTCAGCACTTGCGACGCTTCGATCACTGGCTGCGAGTTACTCGTCGCCCGTACGGGGAGCATATTAATGAGCACGGGCCAGCAAAGCGGAAGAACTACGAGCGTGTATGCCCCCGTTCACATCTGTATCGCATACATAGACCAGTTGGTTTATGATATCAGGGAAGGGCTGGAGTTCATGCGCAAGAAGTACAAAGAGGGATTTCCTTCTCTTGTAACCCTGGCAACAGGTCCGAGCCGTACTGCAGATATCGAAAAGACACTTGTTGTTGGCGTCCATGGACCGAAAGAAGTGTTTTGTTTTCTCATAGAGCGAACCTCGCGATGAGGCGATTTATCTATCTTTAATACATGACTGTCGCCCCCGGCAAAAAAATTTATTTCCTTTCCGATTTTCACCTCGGTGCGCCGGATGCGGCATCATCCCTAATCAGGGAAAAACTGATAGTGTCCTTCCTGGACACGATTAAGCATTCTGCGAACGAGATATTCCTGGTGGGTGATATGTTCGATTTCTGGTACGAGTACGATAAAGTGGTTCCGAAAGGATATACACGACTCCTCGGGAAGCTGGCAGAGATATCGGACAGCGGAACACCCTTGCATTTTTTCGTCGGCAACCACGATATGTGGGTGAAGGATTATTTCCAGCAGGAGCTAGGTATGAGGGTCTACCACGAACCTGAAGTATTTGATTACAATGGTAAACGGTTCTATATTGGTCATGGTGACGGGCTGGGCCCGGGCGATCACGGTTACAAGGCACTGAAAAAGGTATTCCGGAACCCGGTTTGTAAGTTCCTTTTTGGCTTCCTTCACCCTTCATTGGGTATTTCGTTAGCAAATTATTTCAGCCGGAAGAGTCGTGCAAAAACAGGGACCTCTGAAGATCATTTCCTTGGCGAGGAGAATGAGTGGCTGCTGATCTACTCTAAGGAGATGTTGGCGAAAGAGCACTATGACTATTTTGTATTTGGCCACCGGCACCTGCCGATTGATTATAAACTAAACAATAACAGTCGTTATGTCAACCTCGGCGACTGGATACGTAATTTCACCTACGCGGTGTTCGACGGTAATGAACTGCGCCTTGAAAAATGGGAAGAATAAGTTTGGCGATAATGTTTTGTTTGACCAGTTTCCTGCTCGCGGCGCAGGATACCACCCTTACGGCGAAGCCACTTAAGACTATCGAAGGCGTTTATACCGACTTCACAACTGATGCCACCGGGAATGTTTACCTGGTGATCAACGGCACAACGATCAGGAAGGTTGACAACAACGGCGATTCCGTTGGCGTGTTTAACGACGTAAAACGATACGGAAAGATCCATTCCGTGGATGCGTCCAATCCCTTTAAGTTACTTGTGTTCTATTATGAGACATCTACAATTATTGTACTTGACCGTTTTTTGAATGCCAGGCAGGTGATCGATCTGAGGCAACATCACATTCAGCAAGCAAAGGCAATAAGGCTTAGTTACGACAACAATATCTGGGTATACGACGAAGTGGAGAATAAAATAAAAAAGATCAACGACAATGGGGAACTCCTGCTTGAGTCGGCCGATCTCCGCAATGTATTTGACCAGCCACCAACGCCCACATTCATATTCGATGACAGCCGTACGCTCTACCTCTATGACACCGCATTGGGGTGGCTTGCGTTCGATTACTATGGCGCCTTTCAAAAAAAATACGCCTTCACAAACTGGAAGGATGCCCAGGTATTGGACAAGACCCTGATTGGCCGGGATGATTCTTCGAACATGTTTTGGGCGAAGGCCGGTGACTTCAATTATACAAAAAAGCAGTCCAACATCTCATTTGGCGGCGCGTTGGGCGTTCGGTTCTCGATGAAACACGTTTATATTTTGTATCCCCACCGCCTTGAAATTTACGAAGCGCCGTAAATTGCGTACATGAAGGAAACACTGGGCAGGTTCCTGCAATACCGGGTACTGGATAATACAATCGAGGCTTACCTCTATGTAATAGGCACGGTGGTGTTGGCGCTTATTATCAAGCGGTTTATTTCAAAACACCTGGCAAGCCTGTTGTATCGGCTGATCGTCGGTGTAGGGAAGAAATTCAATAAACAGGCTTTCTGCAACCTGGTGGTCGCACCCCTTGAAGCTTTCATTATTGTTATTGTTATCCTGGTATCTTTTGACGGCCTTAATTACCCCGAGGCATGGAAGCTGACAATTTACCGTTGGAAACTCTCCGGCATTATTGAGGCTGTCGCACGTGCTGTGCTCGTAGTCACTTTTATCTGGCTCTGCATCCGCATCATTGATTACGTCGCCACTATACTCGCCGAACGCGCAAATATCACGCATAGCCAATCCGATAACCAGCTCGTGGTTTTCTTCAAGGATTTTTTCAAAGTCCTTCTTGTGATTGTAGGGGTATTGCTGCTAATTAAGTTTGTTTTCAACCAGGACATCGGTAACCTGCTCACCGGCCTTAGCATCGTAGGCGCGGCGATTGCCCTGGCTACGCGCGAAAGCCTGGAGAATCTTATCGCCTCGTTTATCATCTTTTTTGATAAGCCTTTTGTTACGGGGGATACGGTGAAGGTTCACAATTTTACCGGTACAATAGAGAAGATCGGCTTGCGTAGTACGCGTATCCGGACGATTGACAAGACATATATCTCCGTACCGAACAAACAAATGGTAGACAGCGTCGTGGATAATATCAGCCTTCGCACACAACGCAAAGCCGAGTTGCGGCTTGAACTTCGTTTATCAGTCACTACCGTAGAGTTGAAGTCGCTGCTTGACAACATTCGGCGGGTCCTGCAGCGGGGCGAGATTCAAAAAAGCTCGGTGCATTTTACCGATACGGGGAAGAATGCAAACGTAGTAACGCTCGAATATTTTACCGGGATGGACCTGAGTGACGATCAATTCAACACGTTAAAAGAAGGGATCAATTTTGAGATCATGCAGTTGGTAGAAAGTGCAGGCGTCGACTTTGCTGCGCTCACCATCGACACCTTGCTTGCCCCACAGAAAAAGGCTACGGAATAGAATTCACGATCTGGCCGAGTTCTTTATCTATCTCCCCAAGCTTGCCATATTCCACTACCCGTCCGACTTCTTTACCGTTGGCGATAACGATAAAAGTAGGAACGTTGATGATGTTCCATTTTGTATGCAGGTCTTCAATTGTATGTTTTGACCTGTCAACACCGATCAATGTGATCTTATTGTCAGGGTACCCGCTTTTATCTACCAGGCGGTAAAATACAGGCAGTAAATTTTTTGTATCGCCACACCAGGTTCCACCGAAAACGATCATGCTGAATTTGTCTTTCTTCGATGCAAAAGCATTGATGGCGGCAGGGTCCGCTTGTCCCCATTTCATGTTTTCAGCAAACCATGGAAAGGCCGAATCCTTTTCAATAATAGACCGATTGATATACCCGTTTAGAATCTTTGAGTTTCCGTCAGGAACCACCGTATAATTCAATTTTTGTACCTGTGCTTTCCGGTTGGTACCGCAGGCTGAAAATAAGGAGACGGTAATGGCAGCAAAAAATAGATACTTCATGGGTCTGTCTTTCAGGCTCCTAAATTAGACTTCAATTCCAATAAAAACGACCTGAACTTTGTTAAAGATTGTGCGAGTTGGATGTTGATGTCCGCCTGCTGGCGGTTGTTCTTCAGGTATTTCTTAGCTCCTTCGAGTGAGAATTTGCGATTGCGGAGCAGGTAATAGATCACCTGCAGGTTTCGGATATCCTCGGGGCGAAATAGCCTGTCACCCTTGCGATTTTTTCGTGGCCTGAGTATGTCGAACTCGTTTTCCCAGTAACGCAGCAGCGAGGCATTGACTTTGAACCATCCTGCCACTTCTGTGATGGAGTAATACATTTTCTGGTTGAGCACCTCGTCGTCGGGTACTTCAACCAGGTCGATCTCCGCGTCGATCTCTTTGTACGACTTCCGCCCTCGTTTCCCTTTGGCCTTTTCGGCGACCGTAACGTTTCTTTTTTCTACCAACGAGACCGGTACCGGGGCCTTTGGTTTTATTTTGACTGAGATTTTGTCATCAGCGAAGACTACCGCGTCTTCAGCAACTACTGAAGATGATATGGGCAGATTGGATTCCTTTACAGCACCTTGGGACCCAGGCAGCTGCTCTTTTGGGGGCTTTACCTCAGGGCCCCCGAATAAGTCTAGTTGTTGAATTCCCATGGCGTAAATCTAGTAAATGAAACTGGCTACCGCGTATAAGGAATTGTTACAGGTGGAAAAGATGTACATAGGTATTTTTAGAAGTTAGGGCTAGAGGTCCTGCCATGTTATTGCTTCTTCGAGGCGATCTCTGATATCGCCAAAACCAGTTTATCCAGGTCTTTCAGTTTCGTATACACATGTGGGGTCACCCGAACGCAATTGATATTTTCCCAGGTTATACCAACCGTATGAATTTTGTATTTGTTGAATAATTCCTGCTCAAGCTGTGCCGGTGACATGCCATCCACACTCACGCCGCAAATGGCGCAGGAATATTTTGAATCCAATGATGTGTGCAGCCTCACTTTTGGCAAGGTTCTTACTTTTTCAGCCCAGTAATTTTTCAGGAACCGGATTCGCTCTTCCTTCCGTTTTGGTCCGATGGCATTATGGAAGTTAATTGCCTCGCCGATGCCCTGTTCAATGGGAAAGCTCCGCGTGCCCAGCGACTCGAATTTTCGGATGTCACCGCGTTGTGGGAAGTCGTTGCATAATAATGGCCAGAGCGCAGTGATCTTTTCTTTTTTCACCCAGAGCATGCCACTCCCGATCGGTGCGCTCAGGAACTTATGCAACGACGCGCCGAAGTAATCCGCCTGCAGGTCGGGTATTTTAAAATCGAGCAGTCCGAAGCTATGCGCACCGTCTACCAGTACTTCAATACCTCTTGCGTGTGCCATATCAGCGATTTTTCTTACCGGCATGATCTGGCCCACCCAGTTGATGACATGGGTGATATGAACCAGCTTTGTTTTCGGGGTGATGGCTTCTTTGAATGCATTTACAATCGCCTCATCATTTTCCAGCGGGAAGTCGAAGTTGATCTGTTTGTAAGCGATTCCTTCGCGTTTTTGCCTTTGTTTCCATGCGTTGATCATATTAGGATAATCCTGCTTTGTCCCGATCACTTGGTCTCCTGCGGTAAGGGGTAAGCCATAGATCACGGTATTAAGCGCCTCTGTTGAATTCCGGTTAACGGCAATTTCTTCTGGGTCACACCCTGCAAGCTCCGCGAGTTTTTGTCTTAACGGCTCGCGACCCATATCCAAAACACGCCACATATAATATGAAGGGCCTTCGTTAGAAAGTTTATTGTACCGTTCGACTGCTTCCTGTACCACCCGGGGAGAAGGGCTAACGCCGCCATTATTCAGGTTGATAATATTGGGGTTCACGGTATACGCCTGTTGGATCACTGACCAATAATCTTCGTCAGCTGCCGTGGTTGCCGGTGGCAACCCCGAAATTTTTTGCCCCGCGATGCGAATGTCTTCTGCGTGCAATTGGTTGAATAAGCTGCTGGCGCCGAACGCGAAAGACAAGGAACCTATGTTGTGCAGGAATTTTCTCCGTGAGCTGGGCATTGGTGATAACTTGAATAGGAAAGTTAACAATTTTTGAAAGCAGCCACAACCTTAACTTTGCGATAAATCGAGCCAGACCGGATGAAAAAGTTACTCCTGATTCCTTTTTTTGTTTTTGCTATGATCCAGGTGGAGGCCCAGTGTTCCATTTGTACTAAAACGGCTTCACAACTCGGGGAAAAGCCAGCCAAAGGATTGAACACCGGGATTGTATACCTGATGGTGGCGCCTTTCGCGTTGATCGGGATCATCGGTTACAAATGGTGGAAGAGAGAGCAAAAGCTCAACAAGTAACCTGGTCCCTGCCATATCTCTTACCAAGGATTTAAGCGGGGAATTCACCTAATTTTGCCGATGCTCAGTTTTTTCTCCAAAAAGAAAAAGATACTGCCTTCTGATTTCAGCTTCGAGGAGCTGGAAAAATTGCACCACCAGCCCTTTGGAACACCTGGTTATATCACCGTATCGGGTAGGAAGTTTCATTTTCATGACGCGCAATCCTTCTATGACTCATACCATGAGATAATTGCCGGAGAGATATACCGGTTTAAAGCTTTATCAAAACAGCCATTTATAATAGACTGCGGTGCCAACATGGGTGTAAGCGTCCTGTTTTTCTCAACGGAATATCCTGGAGCCCGGATCCTGGCTTTCGAACCTGAGCTGCCGATTTACCGGGTGCTGGAGGAGAACGTTCGAAACTTTGATCTCCAAAATGTGCAGATCATACAAAAAGCAGTTTGGAATAGTGAAACTACGCTTGAGTTCTATACTGACAAAGGAATGGGTGGAAGCGTGGAGAATGTATATTCTAAACAGGCCCCACAGGTTGTGAAAACGGTCCGGCTAAAAGATTGCCTGGACAGAGAAGTCGATTTCCTGAAGCTGGATATCGAAGGCGCAGAATACACCGTGCTGCAGGATTGCAAGGAAGTATTGCATAACGTAAAGAATCTCTTCGTCGAGTACCATAGCTATATCAATAAGGAACAACACCTGGATGATATCCTGCTTATGTTGAAAGACTCTGGCTACCGTTATCACCTACGCCAGTCATTCTCCAGGAAACGCCCGTTTATCGACAAGCACCTCGCCTGTGAAACGATGGATATGGCCATTAATGTATTCGCCTACCGCCAATCATAAATGTAAGGCACCATGAAACACCTCTTGGTTGTAGCGCCGGACCACGTGGGGATCATTGAAGTGATGCTACAAGGCTTTGCTGAGCACGGCGATTACCATGTGGATTTCGTAGATCTTAAGACACCCCGTTTTCGATACAGGGGTTTTGGCCAGCGAACACTTAATTTCTATCTGAAAAACTTCAAAGGGAGAAACCTTAAGAACATTCATCACCAGGACGTGGTAGCGGAAAGAATACGTAACTGCCGTGATGTATAT
>JAJTCI010000080.1 GCA_021323155.1 Chitinophagaceae bacterium
CATTGAACTCCTTATAACGCTTGTATAAGAAAGCAAGCAGCTTCCCCGGGAAAGAGGAAGGTGGTGAAGCATTGATATCGTCATTCTCATGCAGTGTGATGCCGACCTCGGTAGTATTCGAAATAATCACCTGCAGATCGGGATTTGCAGCACAAGCCAGGACCTCTTCCCATTCATTATTAGCGTTGATCACCCGGCTAATAGATGCATTCACGAGATTCTCTTCCTTCAATTCGCCACGCTCAAGTCCCCTTACACATAATGTATATAAGGCATCCTGTGATGCGAATGCGTCAGTGTCTCCACCCGAAGTGGATTTCACTACCACGATCCTGCCATTGAAGATCCCTTGTTTGTTTGCCTTGTCGATAAAATAATCAGGAAGTCCTCTAAGGAGCACTCCCGTCCCGAACTGAAGTACCTTCTCGGGTAAACCGAAAGCCTGCGGCGATGGCAGTTCCGCAACGCTGTTTAATTTCTGTATGGATACTTTTGATAGTTTCACTTATGTCATTTATTTCCCAACGGCAACAATACTCATTGTCGCGTCGCGCATTTGTACAATTTTTCGCCAGGCTTCGCTGCGCGATAAAGGATCCGCCCCTATCTTACTACGGCTGCCACCGTTCGCCGAACACCCAACTCATGTTTATCCCGGCTGCAAAATCAGAACTAATATTATCCTTGTGCCAATCGAAGTCGTTTCCTGATTGCCGGTGACAATTATAATAATAGACCCGCTTCCCCCATTTTATAACATTTGTTGTCTTCACCAGGTAAATGTCTTCATTTGCCATGTTGCCGGCAAATACGCAATCCACCAGGTAAAACTGCGCATCCCGATGAAAACGGCCAAGCCTGAACCCGTCAAACCCTTCAAAAGAACAATTCTTTAGCACCGTCTTAGAATCCTCATGCCGTGAACCATCGTGCCAGATCGCCGCTGTTCCGGAATGAGTAATGAACCTGCAATTCTCGGCGTAAGCCCAGCCACGTGGACAATAAAAATCAACACCACCTTCCATTACGCAGTCTTTAAAATAGAACATGCCGTCTTCCACGTTCCACGGGCTAACAGTATCTCCGCCAAAAGCCTTGAAATGGCAGTTAATGGCTTTGATCCTGGTCGCATTCATTGTCCGCATCGCCATCTGGTGGCTGTTCTTCGTTAATTTTTTTTGCTTCGTTACTGTGTCCTGCGGGCAATTGATCATTATATCGTTTTGCCATTCAAAGCCAAAACTGTTCTTGACAGTGAGGTTTTGCAAGGTGATATCGTTCGCGTCGATATTTATCGTGGCAACTCCCCAGTCGTCATTATGCAGGCACCGCCATTCGTCCCTGGCGATCGCCTGGGTGATGATGGTCTTTTCCCGGCTTTCTCCGCAGAGGACGATATTGTGCTTTTCAACATACAACTTCTCATCATACACACCATCTTTAATGAAGATCACTCTTGGTGAGGTTGAAGAATCCGACAGGCTATTAATCGCGCCCTGAATGGTCCGGAAATCGGCTTTCCCGTTCTTCGATACCACGATCCTTCCTCCACCTGCATACGCGTTTACACAAGATATCAAAAGAGCTATTATGCCGATATTTCGTATGCGCATCCTCACTTCTTCTTTGGTACCTGTTTGATCAGCCATTGCACCAGGTCCACGGCTGCATTGTAATTTTCGTACTCAGCAGGAAGCTTCCTTCCATCTACATATTCATTGTAAAGCCAGGGATCACCCAACATAAAGACAGTTCCTTTTCCATACTTTGTTACCGCCATCACGTTGTCATTTCCATTCTTCAATACGATCGCCGGCTTCGATTTACCTACCGTTCTAATACTGCTCAGTTCTTTTATAAATAACTTTCCAGCGGTTTTGAATATTGTATGATTTGCAGGAACCATTATTGCCCCCTGTTCAAACCGGTTCGCTTCCACCCTGTTCCGGCTGTTCCATTGAAAGGTTACGGAAAACTTACTTGCCAGGTTATTGAAGTGCTCAAACTCCGCGTTCGCCGAATCATTGCCCAATAACACTAATACTCCGCCGGCCTTCACCCAATTGCTTACTGCAAGGATATCCGCAGGTTGAATATAATTCGGTCTCGCGGTTTCATTTTGGGTGTCGGGATCCACGATCACGTAGATATCGGCACCTTTCAGGCTTGCCTTTGTCGGTGCCTTTTCCAGTGAGGTTTTCTTTACTCCATACGTGCTAAAAATATCTCCCAGCATAGAGAACCCGCCATTGCTTTTATCATCCCATGTATAATGCCAACGGATATCTGTCCCGGTGGCGTCTTTCTTCCACTCGTTATTAAAGTAATAATCCAGCAATACCGTCTTTCCTTTACCAACGGCAAGTTTCGGTATCATCTCCATTTCAACCGCCGCCTTGATGAAGGCACCTACACCTTTGGGATCGTTTACAACAACCGGCTCCTTCATATAATAATCGAAGCTCCCATCGCGATATGGATTGCCGCCCAATCCTGAAACGGCAACAGTACCATGTAAATTGGTTTGACCGCTTTCCGTTTTGATGAATTGCCTTACGATACCGGCATATCCTTTTCTTGCATTCGCCAAATAAGAAGCAGGCAGGTACCCTTTTCGCACGCCTTTGGCAAGTGTGTATACCAGCATGGACGATGCGGAGGCTTCAAAATAATTTTTTGATTCTCCGGACTTATCAACAACATCATACCACAAGCCGGTTTTGCCATCCTGCACCATTGTAACCGCTTTTGCAAACCGGTTCAGTATACCGATGATCGAGTCTCGGCCGGTGTGGTTCAACGGGAAGTGATCCAAGGCATCCACCATTGCCATTCCATACCATCCAAGGGCGCGGCCCCAGAAATTCTGTGACAGGCCAGTGTTTTTATCCGCCCATCTTTCGGTTCGGCTTTCATCCCAACCATGAAATAATAACCCGGATTTCGGGTCGCGTGCATGGCGCTCCATCAATATGAACTGCCTGGCGATATCATTGAACGCGGTATCGTCGTGGAAAAGCATCGCGTACTCTGCGTAAAACGGCTGGCCCATGTACAATCCATCCAGCCACATCTGGTACGGGTAAATTTTCTTGTGCCAGAATCCGCCTCCTGATGTACGCGGATGTTCACGCAGCTGCTGCCTGAGGTGATCCGCAGCCTTTTTGTATTTCTCCTTCCCAGTAACACGGTATAATAGCAACAACAGCTTCCCGTTGTTAACATGATCTATATTGAATTCATCTTTCCGGTACCCTTTAATGCTCCCATCCTCCTTTACATAGTAGTCCATACTCTTCTGGATGTAATTAAAATACTTTGGATCACCGGTGGCATTCCAAATGCCTTCGATGCCTTTCAGTATCACACCCTGGTCGTAACGCCACTTCGGAACTTTATCTCCAGCCAACATGAATGAATCCTTCCAGGTATTCATCGCTGTTTCCGCAACTCTTTTGCTCCAATCCTGGCCGTTGGATTGCAGCGTAAGGATAAGACAAGCTATCGTAGTAAATCGCCTCATTTCTTATTCTTGTATTCCATTAAGATATAAGCCGCGCCGTCTGCTGCGCCGAATGTGGCCGTGATCGGCTTTTTTGCCAGCGTATGGTCGGTATGGGTAATGATTATGTCTTTTGACTTAGCACCACTAACGTTTAGCATCACCTCTGCCTGGTGAAAGCGTATCAGGTCAAGTGAAATGCTCTTGCTGTTATGGATGTTCATCACCGGGTCAACATTCGTAGTGTAGAGCGCAACGTTCTTTAATTTGATCCCCGTAGCCTCGGTCATGTCCAGCCCTTCTTTGGCTTGGATGACCATGTTCTCCATCACGATGTTTTGCACGTTCATCTCCGGGAGGCCGCGAATGAAAATGGCTTTTTCTGCACCGAAAGCCACCACGTTGTTGATGTAAATATTCCTGAATTGTGGAGTCTCTTCGGTAACAGGCTTTTCTTCCACTTTCGGTGGCTCTCTTTTTTCACCTGCCTGCGGAATTGGATCCTGGGCAGCATAATACATGTCGAACAGTATTGCTTCCCCGATGATATCCTTCATGGTGATGTTGTTGATGAATATATTCTCGACAATGCCCCCGCGCCCTCGCGTTGTTTTAAATCGCAGGCCAATGTCGGTGCCGATAAACGTGCAGTTGTCAACCCAGATATTCCTGGCCCCACCGCTCATCTCGCTGCCCACTACGAATCCGCCGTGCGCCGCGTATACTGTACAGTTGCGCACGATTACATCCTGGGTTGGCATGCCGCGTTTTCTGCCAGCGGCATCTCTCCCGCTTTTGATGCAGATGCCATCGTCACCTACATCGAACACACTATTTTCCACCAGGACATTTTTACAGGACTCGAGGTCCAGGCCATCGCCGTTCTGCGCATACCATGGATTCTTAACTTTGATATTGCGAATCGTAATGTTTTGGCTCATCAATGGGTGAAGGCACCATGCGGCGGAGTTCTGGAATGTCACTCCTTCCAGTAATATCTTGTTGCATTTGGTGAGCACAAGCAAATTAGGTCTGAGAAAATCCTTCACCGAATCATAAAAAGCCTGTGACTTTTCCGGTGCGATGGCGCCGGGATTGCTGTATCCAGCTCCCTTAAGTGACCCTTGGGTGGGATACCAGGTCTTTTTGTCTTCACTCAAAACGCCACCGGAAGCCACGAGTTTCTTCCATTCGGAATCGGTGAGCTTGGCTTTTTTCACCATGCGCCAGGCTTCCCCACCGCCATCGATGATGCCGAAGCCAGTGACCGCGATATTAGTAGCATTGTCGGCGAATACTGGCGACTGGTTACGCATCTGCGGCAGGCCTTCCCAATTACCCGCGACAAGTTTGTACTGTGAGAAATCCCTGGTAAACTGTAACACCGCATTTTTCTGCAGGTGCAGGTTGACATTGCTTTTCAATTCAACAGGTCCTGTAATCCACATTCCGGTTGGTATTAAAACTACCCCTCCTCCTTTCTTATGACACGCCGCGATCGCCGCATTTATGCTCGTAGTGTTAATCGTGAGCCCATCGGCTTTCGCACCGTACTTAAGAATATTAAATGTGTCCTTTTTGAAAGAAGTGGCCAGGACAACAGGAAGTTTCCTGGTCTGTGCCTGAGCGAACAGGGTCAATGCGACGAGCGAAAGAATACATCCAATCTTTTTCATAATATTCAGCAAAGTTAGAAAAGGCCATACAGCGATTACTGCATAGCCTTGTTAAACGATTGTTTGCAAAAGGAAAATTTCAAAACCAAACCCGCAACAAGTCTACCCCTATATTGCTTGTATTCAAGGGCTTTCCAGCCCTTTATTTACGCAATCGTTACCGAAAACGATGCCAGTCCAGACCGGTAACAAGCCAGTCCCGGTTTATGACAATAATCACCGGAACGGCCTCCTTTCAAGCGGTTTGATATCGGTCAGTTCGCTGATCTTCACAGGCCTTTTTTCATCAATGCTTTTCCTGGCCGCCACACCGATCAGCAACGACATAGCACCGTCGCGCGTACCCGCCATGAGTCGAAAAGGATCTGCCGCGCCGGTATCCCTGAACAGGCGGTCGTGCATGCGCACATCCCCGCCACCATGTCCGCCTTTGAACTTCGGCACCTTCACTGATTCCACACCCGTCTTAAAATTATCTGCCACAATAATTTCGGCATATCCAACCGGCTTTTCGTCTTTAGCGCTGCTCATCTCGATCGCGTGCCGCTCTTCCTGGCTCACTTTTTCAAGATCGGTTGGCTGGTAAGGAATGTCCAGCCAGGTATCCAGTTTTCCATTCGTACCGTTAAAACTGAGTCGCCAGCCCTCGTAAGGGGAATAGGTGGTCAGTGAATAATTGACGGTGACACCATTGGCGTAAACAATCTGGGCACTCATTTTATCGTAGATATCAATTTCCTCCCGGAATACGCAGTTGTCCCGGATATAGCCGTCGTATTTTTCATTGGCCACATATAACTTCATCATTGTGTCGTCTTTAGTAATATCCCAGTAAAAGCGGCACTTGTCTTTGTGTTCACACCCCATGCAACGCTTACCTCGGAAAGGATTGTTCTTTCCATAATGTTCCAACTTACCATATGCGGTTACTTCAACGGGATCGGAATCGAGCCACCAATTCAGGAGATCAAAGTGATGCGTGGATTTATGCACCCAAAGCGATCCGCTCCGGTGCTTCAGGCCATGCCATCTCCTGAAATAGTCCGCTCCGTGGTACACGTTCAAATACCAGTTGAAATCCACTGAAGTAACCTTCCCGATCCTGTCTTGGGAAAGCAGTTCTTTGATTTTTGTGGGATGCGGTCCATGGCGATAATTAAACGCGACGATCACTTTCCTCCCTGTTCTCTTTTCGGCGTCAAGTATGGCTTTACATTTTACCTCATCCGTAGTCATTGGCTTTTCGGTAATGACATCAGCACCCATTTCCAAGGCTGTAACGATCTGCTTGTCATGCTCCGCATCCACTGTAGTTACTATGACAACGTCGGGTTTGGTCCGGGAAAGCATTTGTTCAAAATCAAGGAATGTAGGACAATCAACTTTCATCCTGGTTCTGGCGTACTGCAGCCTTCCTTCGTTCAGGTCGCACAGGCCAACAAATTCTATGAACTCACTGTAATTATTCCTGACCGTTTCACCCCAGAAACGAACTCCCCTGATACCGGTGCCTACGAGAGCGAGTCGTTTTTTCTTGGTTCCGCCGGCGAAAGTTGTGAGTGGGTTCGCCAACATCGAACTCAACGCGGCGAGAGAACCGGCTTCAATGAATTTTCTCCTGTTCATGTGTTTTTTTTGGACCTCATCCCCAACCCCTCTCCCAAGGAGAGGAGAGTGAAGGACAAAGTAATTTATTCAATCCTGCACCAATCGATGTCCGCCCAGCCCGAGTCGTTGGTCTTTGCAATTCTCGTACAGAAGTAGCCGACCTTTGCGCCGATCCATTTTCCTTCTTTAGCTACAAAGGTCTCGGCAATATCAGTAAATGAAATATTATCGGTGCTGTAACTAAACCGGCACAAGGCTCCGGTATCCATTTTAATCCTAAAATATATGACCGGTTCTGAAAAGCCAAGGTCTTTCCGGAACTCCGGTCTGCCCTTATCTGCTTGCTTGCAGGTGACATATTGCAGTCGTGCGCCGGAAGCTTCTTTTGTGAGCGATAAATAGGCGTAGTCCAGCCCCATAACGCCGAACGCCACGCGGTCTCCATCCACCAAAGGATTGAAAGTGATCTTAGTGGTGACAGTGAACTTTTCAGCCGGAAGTTTCTGCATAAGGAGATTCGGAATGTCCCAGCTGTTTTTCGAAGAATCATTTACGGTATAAGAATACAACCGCAATGCGTTGCCTGTCATAAAAGACCACTGCGGCTGTGGATTCGCATGCCACTGCCATTGCAGCGAAAGGTAATGGCCATTGAACTCGTCGGAATCAGGTGGAGTGGTGATGGGGTAGCTTTTCCCAACACTGGGTTTCTTAAACTGAAATACCGGGTTCCCGGTTCCATCAGCATTCTTGTCCTCCCCTATTACCGGCCAGTTATTCTTCCACGCCATTGGTTGCAGGTGAACGACTCTACCGTACGGGCCTTTATCCTGGAAATGAATGAACCAATCTTCCCCTGTTTTTGTATTTATCCAGGCTCCCTGGTGCGGACCGTTTATTGAAGTCGGGCCCTGTTCCAGTACAACTTTTCGTTCATAAGGCCCATATACGCTCTTTGAACGCAATACGGTTTGCCAACCGGTTGCAACGCCACCGGCCGGGGCGAAAATGTAATAGTAGCCGTTCCGCTTGTAGAATTTCGGGCCTTCAATAGTGGGATCTTTTTCATGTCCATCATATACCACCACCCCCGAGCCGGTGATCCTGCTTCCATCGGCATTCATTGGCTTGACGACAATGATGCTTTTAATACCCGCGCGACTCCCGGCAAAAGCATGGACCAGGTAAGCCTTGCCATCGGTATCCCATAACGGGCAGGGGTCGATCAGGCCCTTCCCTGCCTCCACCAGTACAGGCTCGCTCCACGGACCGTTGATGGTTTTTGACTTGATCAGGAAGATACCAAAGTCGGGATCCGGGTAATAGATATAGAATTCATTTTTATGAAAACGGATGGCAGGTGCCCATACCCCGTTCCCGTGTTGTGGCTTTGCGTAATGCTCGTGAGGCGGAACTTTATTCAAAGCATGCCCGATAGATGACCAGTTCACGAGGTCTTTTGAATGTAGGATGGGCAACCCAGGAGCTTCGGAAAAGCTTGATGAGATCATATAATAATCATCACCCACTCGTATTACATCGGGATCGGAGTAGTCAGCATGAATGATGGGATTCTTATAAGTACCATCGCCATTATCGGCGACCCAAACTTTTGATACAAAGCCAGTTTGTGCGGCGAGGTCAGCCGCGAACAATAACAACAGTATGATGATTCCAGATCCCTTCAAGACATGTGATTTATTTAGTGCTTTTCGGTTTCACGATGTAAGTCTTTGTTGGCGGATTCCAGTTACCCAGTATTTTGGTCATGGTATACTCCTTTGCTTCTTCGTCGGTCAGTTGCTTTGCCCACTTCACCCTTTTTTCACCTGAACCGCCCGGGCCTGAACTCTGGTATTCGGCATAGCGGGCAGTCGCTTCAGTCGCCGGGTTTC
>JAJTCI010000081.1 GCA_021323155.1 Chitinophagaceae bacterium
CCACGTGGCGGGATTTTTTGTTTCTTTAATCCCACAAAGTCCATTATGAGCATTTTCGAAGCAGTCGTTATCGCGATCGTCGAGGGCATCACGGAATTCCTGCCCATTTCCTCTACGGGCCATATGATCATCACCAGTGCATTCCTTGGTATCAGCGACGACCAGTTCACTAAGCTGTTCGAGGTAGCAGTGCAGTTGGGCGCCATCCTGGCCGTTGTGGTCCTTTACTGGCGGAAATTCTTCCAGTTCAACCGCATCGACTTTTATTTCAAGCTGGTCGTCGGCGTGATTCCCGCATTGCTATTGGGTTTCTTATTCGGCGATGCGATCGAGGCCATGCTGGAGAGCCCACTCATCGTTTCGATCAGCCTGCTGGCAGGTGGGATCGTACTTTTATTTATCGACAAATGGTTTAACCAGCCCGTACGGAAGAACTCCGACCTTTTCGCGACAGAAACCACGCGCGCGGAACTGATAGAAGCGGAAGAAAAACTCAGCTATAAAAAATCCTTGCTTATCGGGCTGTGGCAGGTGCTGGCGATGGTCCCTGGTGTAAGCAGGAGCGCCGCCTCCATCATCGGCGGTATGCAACAGAAATTGACCAGGAACTTCGCCGCCGAGTTCTCATTTTTCCTCGCGGTACCCACCATGTTTGCGGCCTCCGGCTACTCTTTATTCCTTAAAAGCTGGGGAACCGATGGCAACAGCAAAAAAGGTTACGAGCTGCTGATGGAAGACAACAATAACCTCCTTGCATTTATCGTAGGCAATGTGGTGGCCTTCATCGTAGCGTTATTAGCGATCCGTTTCTTTATCAGCTACCTGAAACAATACGGTTTCCGGGTCTTCGGTATATACCGGATCGGCGTAGGCATTATACTCCTGGTGCTGATCGCGGCTGGCTATCTGAAAGCATGATATTGTAAGGAATCATTATCTTGAAGCACAATCCCTAATTTATGAGACAATTACTGCTATTATTCTGCGCAGCCTGCTTTACGATCGTGGGCTGTAAATCCTACGGCGATAAGATCAAAATCAACGAACAAAGCGAAGTCTATTATAAAGACGGCGCGACCAAAGAACAGGCCCAGAAGCTCGGTGACTTCCTCCTGAAGAACAACTATTTCGATACCAAGTCGGAAAAGTCGGTCCAGCTCACAAAAGACGCCGATACTTTCGACGTCAGGTTCGTTGTAGACAAGGCCCGTGCCCAGGAGTCACTGAAAGAAACCCAGGAAACATTTTCCGCCCTGGGCATGTTACTCAGTATGGAAGTGTTCGGCGGGAAATATGTCAGTGTGATGCTGGCCGATCCGTACATGAAAACTTTTTCAGAAATTAAAGCGGTCAACCTGGATACGACCAATACAGCGAACGATCCTGCCAAAAAGGACTCGCTCGATGATGCAAAATGATTTATCTCTTTCAAAAAGACGCTACAGTGTAGCGTCTTTTTAGTTTTACCTCAGACAAACCAACACGATGCAGACTGCTTCCAAAAAGGTGGTGAACGGGTGGGCCATGTACGACTGGGCAAACAGCGCCTACAACCTCGTGATCACCTCCACCATCTTTCCCGCGTATTTTGAAAGCATCACCGGCGACGACAATGAAACCACGGTCGATAGTGTGGTATTCCTTGGACGCACGTTTGTAAACACGGCGCTGTACAACTACGCGCTCGCCGCCGCCTTCTGCATCGTGGCAATCATGTCGCCCATACTTTCTTCCATCGCCGACTACAGGGGTAACAAAAAATCATTTCTCCGCTTCTTTATGACGATGGGTAGCATTTCGTGCAGCCTCCTCTTTTTTTACGATAAACACAACCTTTGGCTCGGCATCCTCGCTATGATCATCGCCTGTGTCGGCTACTGGGCCAGCCTGGTTTTCTATAACTCCTTCCTGCCGGAGATCGCCTCCGTGGAAGACCGCGACAAAGTGAGTGCGAAAGGATTTGTCTACGGTTACGTAGGCAGTGTGATCCTGCAGGTGGTCTGCTTTGTTTTCCTTTTACAGAATGAAGCGTTCGGCATCACCAAGGGAACCGCGTCACAACTGTCTTTCCTGTTAGTAGGCATATGGTGGTTTGTGTTCGCGAGCCTTGCTCTCAAACGACTCCCCCCAAGTCAGCCGATCGGTAATGACCGGAAACATACGCTGGCGCATGGTTATTCTGAACTGAGGAAGGTATGGAACCAACTGGTGCAACTGCCCGTGTTGAAACGTTACCTGTTCTCCTTCTTCTTTTTTAACATGGGTGTACAAACGGTAATGCTTGCAGCAACCCTTTATGGAAAGAGTGAACTGGGGATTGAGACAAACGACCTGATCATTTCCATCCTCATCATCCAGTTGATCGCGGTGCCCGGTGCCTGGGCCATCTCGCGGCTGTCCGGGGTGATTGGGAACTTCAAGGCATTGATGCTGTGTATCGTGGTTTGGATCGGCATATGCATCGCTGGTTACCTGCTGCCCGCGAAAGACCCGATCGCTTTTTATATCCTCGCGAGCGTGGTGGGGTTTGTTATGGGTGGGATCCAGGCGCTGAGCCGTTCCACGTATTCCAAGCTCATGCCGGTGACCAAAGACACTACTTCATTCTTCAGCTTCTATGACGTGACGGAAAAGATCGCCATCGTGATCGGTATGTTCACATTCGGATTTATCATTGAACTCACCGGCAGCCAACGTAATTCAGTGCTGGCCCTGGTGGTGTTTTTTGTTCTTGGCTTTTTGCTCCTACTTTGGGCGCACCTGGCTGGCAGGAAACAAAAACAGCTTGTCGCATGAAACTCTATTCGGTAAATACGGGTTATTTTAAATTAGATGGCGGTGCGATGTTTGGCGTAGTGCCGAAGTCGATCTGGAACAAACTCAATCCAGCCGATGAGAACAATCTATGTAGCTGGGCACTGCGTTGCCTGCTGATCGAAGATGGCGATAAGCTGGTGCTGGTCGACAATGGTATCGGTGACAAACAAGATGCGAAATTCTTCGGGCATTACTACCTGCATGGTGATGACACACTCGACCGATCACTGGCAAAACATGGTTTCACGAAAGACGACATCACGGACGTAGTACTGAGCCACCTGCATTTCGACCACTGCGGAGGCAGCATTATTAAAGATGGCGGCAAATTAGTGCCGGCGTTTAAGCATGCCACCTACTGGAGCAACGAAAGGCATTGGAAATGGGCCACGCAACCGAACGACCGGGAGAAGGCTTCTTTTCTGAAAGAGAATATTCTGCCGATCGAGGAAAGCGGCCAGCTGAAGTTCATACCGGCTAACGAGGGCCACCAGTTATTTGACTTCATGAAGATCCGTTTTGTAAACGGCCATACGGACGCCATGATGCTGCCACAAATCGATTATAACGGGAAAACCATTGTATTCATGGCCGACCTGCTGCCAGCCGCAGCGCATATTCCCATTCCTTACGTGATGGCCTATGATATGTTCCCCCTAACCACGTTGAATGAGAAAAAATCGTTCTTATCCGAAGCTGCGCAACAGGACTATATCCTGTTCTTTGAACACGATCCGAATATTGAATGCTGCAACCTGCAAATGACCGAAAAGGGCGTGCGACAAAAGGACAACTTTAAATTAGAAGAGATATAGCCGGGTTCGCAGGCTTGTGCCCATCCCCGGGGGTCCTCATAATAAAAGCAAGGTTTATTTCCAGCTGATCAGCGACGTCAGTGGATGGCGTAACCCGCGGTATTGCATCATATCCACCTTCACGCTACCCACGCTGATCGGGCTTTCAATCCGGATGGGGATATGATTAGCATCATCTGACACCCAAACGGTCATCTTTTCACCACCTTCGAAGATCGTTCCCTTCACAAGTAGGGGTTTGAACTTAATGGCTTTGAACTTGCCGTACTTGGTCTTGATGGTTTCTTTACCCAGGTATTTAATATACAGGTTATACGTTTCATTATCAAGGAACATGTCGAACGGGATCTTATCACCCACCTTGTATTTGTTGAAGTCTATATTTCGCGCGTAGTATACTGCGCTCAGAACATCCTGTATGCAGTTCGGCACTTTGTATACACCGTCCGCGGTGACCGCCGTATTGGCTGTCTGGTTGAAAGTGACATTCTCGTACTTCTTGTGGCCGCCCTCGTCCACGTTCCGGATGAATTTCAGGGGCTGCAAATTGGTGGTATCGATCCAGCTCTCGTATTTATCCCGCACCTTGAATATCCAGTCGTATTTGGAATTCGACTTGCCATCACCGACTATATGATAAACAGGTTTATTGTTCAGCTTGGTAAGCGTAGTATTAAAAGATGCGGACCCCGCGTTCACATAGATGCCGACCACGTTATAAAAGATGGTATAAGTGATGTTCTCTCCACTTTGGAAACTGGTGTTCTTGATACCGCAGAAATTGTCGCCCGCCGTAAGCGAGACAGTACACAATAAGGCGGTGAGAATGCTAGCTATCTTTTTCACGTTTACTTTTAAAAAGTTTAATTCCTAATATAAACAAGCTTCCTGCCAGCGCGGGAACGATCAGGTTAATGAACCATATCCCGGCTGCAGCGGCAATGATCCCAAAGGTATTGCTACTTAAAATACCAAACAGCTGGACTGCCGCAAGTCCCCTGAGGCTGAGTTCTATCGTAGAGATGGTTGGCACAACCGCCAGCACAAGGTAAAACACGCTCACCATGCCGGCTGCCGGCCAGAACGGTACATCCACGTTACAGAACTGCAGCAATAATATAAATTGGACGACAAATACTATATAACGTGTAACAGAAAGCGACAAAATCCGTGTTAATTCTTTCCAATGAAAGTCCTCCAGCTTTTCGATGAGGTAACTATACTTGTTAACGAAAGGCAAACGTTCCAACAGCCGGGTTAGATAGGATAATTCGAAATATATGATGAGCATCACAATGACGCCGACGAGCACGCTGTAAAATATCACATCGTAAGCCACCGGTGGAAGCTCCGGAAAGCGCTTCAGAAAGCCTACTTCCATCAGGATGTGCTTCAACGCCCCCGTGATGGTATCCTTCATCATGAACATCCCTGCAAGTCCGGCTACTAATGTGATGATGGTCTGGCTGAGACTCCCCACGATCGTAAGCGCGATGCCGCGCAACCGGTTGCCCTCTTCCAGGTACACCACCCGCCCCACATATTCTCCTACCCGGTTGGGTGTATTGACGGCGAGCGACTGGCCGGAGAATACCGCTTTAAATGCCTTGATAAAAGAAATATCCTGGAGCGAACGGACCAGAACCTGCCATTTCCTGGCCTCTATACCCCAGTTGACAAACATCAGTAAACATGCTAATATGAGCTTCCACTGGTTGGGGCCAAAAAAAGACGACCGGATCACCTCGAGGGAGTGCTCGAGGTCGGGTTGTTTCTTTATTTCCCGGTAAAGCGCGTATGACACCCAGACAAATAAGAGGGGACCGATAACATAATTCAGGAATATCTTGGTACGCTTATTCAGTTGGTTCGGTTTGCGCCAAAAATAACGAACATAGTTGTTTATTCACATGAGATTCGCGGTGTTACCAAACCGCTTACTTTCACAACATGCAGGCGGAAGAGATCATCTTAGGCATCGACCCGGGCACCACTATCATGGGCTACGCGGTGCTGTCCGTGAATAAAGGTGAGCCGGCGCTGGTGGAAATGGACGTATTGAAACTGGCCGCCACGAAGAATATTTACTCAAGGCTGGAAATGATCCATACGAAAGTCTGCTCGGTCATCACTTCACACCATCCCACTTGTTTTGCCATTGAAGCGCCTTTCTTCGGGAAGAACGTTCAAAGCATGCTGAAACTCGGGAGGGCGCAGGGCGTAGCTATCGCCGCGGCGATGCAGGCGCAACTGGCCGTGACCGAATACTCGCCAAAGAAGGTCAAACAATCCATCACGGGTAACGGCAACGCGGACAAAGAGCAGGTCTGGAAAATGTTGCAACAGGTCTTAAAGATCAGGGACCAGCCTAAATATTTTGATGCCACGGATGCACTGGCCGTGGCACTTTGTCACTATTACCAGGTCTCCTCGCCATTGGCTGCAACCAAAAAGGATTTTAAAGGCTGGAAGGACTTCCTCCTCAAAAACCCAGGCAAGGTGGTCGCGAAGTGATCAAAGCAGGCGCAGTGCGTGTTCGATCCTTTGCTGTGTTTCGCTTTTCCCGATGACCTCCGCAATATCAAATACACCTGGTCCGAATTTACCACCCACCAGCATGATGCGCAGTGGCAGCATCAGCTCGCCTACTTTTATGTTTTTAGACGACGCCCGCTCCTTGAATGAAGCCTCAAGTGTCACAGCATTCCATTCGACTTTATCAAATGAACTGGCCCACTCCCGGAAGAAAGCTGTCTTCTCTTCGTTCCATTTTCCTTTGATTGAATCCACATCGATCGTCTTGGGCGCCTCGAAGA
The DNA here is from genome assembly GCA_021323155.1 of Chitinophagaceae bacterium. Taxonomy (GTDB): domain Bacteria; phylum Bacteroidota; class Bacteroidia; order Chitinophagales; family Chitinophagaceae; genus JAEZDC01. Next base: position 6,449 of record JAJTCI010000081.1, read on the forward strand.
AGAACTTAGCCTGCTCATAAAAATCCGTGAGCAGTGAGCAACGGTCTTTCACCAGCTCAAGCACGCGCTTCAGTTTAGCATCGCCACTAATATCAATTCCGCGCTTCGCGAAATCATCCTTCACTGCCAACTGCCATCTGTCAACTGCCAACTTCTTAATCCATTCATGGTTGTACCACTTCGCTTTCTCATAATCGAACTTAGCACCGGATTTATGAACTCTTTCAAGCGAAAATTTTTCAACCAGTTCATCGATCGTGAAGATCTCCTGTTCAGTCCCGTCATTCCAACCCATCATTGCCAGCATGTTGACGAATGCCTGGGGCAAAAAACCCGTTTCCTTAAAACCGGTAGCCTTATCGCCCGTACGGGGATCTGTCCAGTCCATCGCGAAAACGGGAAAGCCTAACCGGTCACCATCCCGTTTGCTAAGTTTCCCATTGCCATCAGGTTTCAATATCAGGGGTAGGTGCGCCCATTGCGGCATCTGTTCCAGGCCAAATAAATATTTCCAGAGCAGGATATGTACAGGAGCGCTCGGTAACCATTCCTCCCCGCGGAACGCGTGGCTGATCTGCATCAGGTGATCGTCAACAACAACGGCGAGGTGATAGGTCGGCATCCCGTCGGCCTTCAGCAACACTTTATCATCCACCAGCGCCGAGCTGAAGCTCACTTCACCGCGTATCATATCGGTGAATTTGATTTCTTCATTAATGGGCATCTTGATGCGTACCACGTAAGGCGCACCGGCACTCACCAGTCGTTGCACCTCCTCCTCCCCCAGCGTAAGAGAATTGCGCATACGCTCCCTGATCTCGTAATTGTATTGGGGTGATGGATTGTCGTGCGTCTTGAATTTCTGCCGCATTTCGTCCAGCTCCTCTGGTGTATCGAAGGCATAATAGGCAAATCCATTCTTCACCAGTTGTTCCGCGTATTTGGCGTAGGTATCCTTGCGTTCACTCTGGCGATAGGGTGCAAAATCACCGCCATGCATCACACTTTCGTCGGGCGTGAGGCCACACCAATCCAGGCAATCGAAAATATATGCCTCCGCCCCTTCCACGTAACGGCTCTGGTCCGTGTCCTCGATCCGCAAAATGAACGTGCCGCCGTGCTGTTTCGCAAAAAGATAATTGTACAGGACCGTTCGCACGCCGCCAATGTGAAGTCCCCCTGTCGGGGATGGCGCAAATCGAACCCTTACTTTTTTCGTCATGCTGCAAAGATAACGGTAGCCAAATCTGTTAAAAACGATAACAAACAGGGTTTTTTGTGTTGCCAGCGCTATATTTTCATGGCATCATCGTTGTGTCACTCACTTCAACGGCATATCTTTAAGTAACCAATCGCGAATCGCTTGTACAACAGGCCCGGAAACATAGTCCTGCTCCTGCTTTTGATGCTTGTTTCCAAGTATTCAATATCCCAGCAAAACTTTCCACAGGTAAAGGTGATGTATGACTCTGCCGAAGCCTGGACATACGAAAACCTCCAGCTGATCCCCGTTCGCTATGTAGGAGACGGCGGAGCAAAAGGATTTCTTCCATTCAAAAAGGTCAACTCGCTCCAGAAAGCCATCAAAAACAAAAAGATCCGGATCAACGAGATAAAAGGCAAGGGCAACGCCGAAGTGCGTGTACTTGAAATGAGGAACACATCCAAAGAAGCCATCGTATTGCAGTCGGGCGATATTCTCGTCGGGGGCAAACAGGACCGCATTATCGCGCAAACCATGATCATCCCGCCGGATAAACAAAAGTATTACGTGAACGTGTACTGCGTGGAGAAGAACCGCTGGGACAGGAAGGAAAAACCGTTCTATTATTACCGTGCCGCCGATATGGGATTGCGCCGGGTGACCGATGTGCAGCGCAAGCAGAACCACATCTGGGAATCCATCGACAACCAGTTCAAGATGAGCGGCAAAAAATCACCAACCGCCGCATACAAAGACATCCTGCAGGAAAAAAGGTTCCTGGACATGGACTCCGCCTACGTAAAGTTCTTCACGGATAAACTGTCGAAAACTGACAGCACATTCGCAGGTTTCATCGCCATTACCGGCAACCAGATCATCGGGACGGACCTGTATGCCACGAAAGACATGACCATGGAATCTTTCACCAACAGCCTGCGCAGCTACGCGGCTACGGCCATCATCGTGGGCGACGAGCCCGAAGTGACGAAAGACAAGGTGCTGGCTTTTATGAC
>JAJTCI010000082.1 GCA_021323155.1 Chitinophagaceae bacterium
GTAACAGGTCCACTGCCATAACTGCATCAGCAGGTGGTTCTTTTTTTCAAAGGTTTCTTTTTTCACCCGTACGCAATCTTTTTCGATAATGGCCTGCAATGATTCTTCCGCTCTAGCTGCAAATTTTGGGTTCATGATGTCAAGGTTCAACTCGATACTGGCAAACGCACTGATGTTATTCAGATTGTAGGAACCTATGGTAACAAATTTCCCATCGTAGGTGCTTATTTTTCCATGCAGGACGGTCTTCGTGTACTCATACACTTCGATGCCATGCCGGAAGAGCCAGGCGTACATGTATCGCTCGGCTTGCTTGGAGATCACCACATCGGAAGGCCCGGCGATGATGACTTTCACTTTTACGCCGCGTTTTACAGCGGCCACCATAAATCGCTTGATCGCCCTGCCCGGCATGAAATAACTCGACATGATGGTGACAGATTTCTCGGCGTTGCGCAACATCTCCAGGTAAGTGCGGGATATCTGGTTGCGGCGCCTCACCCAATCATTCACCCTCACGCGCACCTGGCATTCATCATCCGGCAGGTCGGGTGAAGGCATTGTGTCGCGGATATGGCGCTTGCGCGTTTTCCAGTCGGAGCGATTCCACACCCGCACACACACACGGTGCAGTTGTGCCGAAACCTCGCCGGTTGACAACACCGCCCAGTCCAGCCAGGCAGGCTCGCCTTCCATATCGTTGTATTTATTACTGATGTTGATTCCGCCTACCAGGCTGCGACACCCGTCAGCAACCGCGATCTTATGGTGCAATCGTCTCCCAAAATAAAAATGCCGTCCTTTGAACAACGGTTCGAACCAACGGAATTGAATCCCCGCGGCGATCAGTTCATCCCTGAATTTCCGGGATAGGTTTTGCGAAGCATAACCGTCCACAAGTAAATACACCTTTACCCCACGGCTGACAGCCCGTTTCAACGCCTCTCCCACCTGGATCCCGGTTTCATCCTCATCGTAGATATAGGTCTGCAGGTGCACCACGTGACGGGCATTATCGATCAGTTCTCCTAATAACCGGAAAAACTCCTTCCCTCCCCGGATGAGTTCCACCGTATTACGGGCTGTATAAAGTCGGGCTGCGGGTTCCTGGTTACTTGGCATAATAAGGTGCTAATCTATTTCAACCAGCTGAATATGTCTCTACCAATTTTATCGCCAAACTTTTTCACCCTCATCGACGGTTAGAAAGCTCCCTGTCTGCAATATCAATTACCCTGCATTTGTCATTCAAGCCCCAAGAGGGGGAACGGGTGGTTTAACAAAAAAAAGAACCCTTTTCTTATACATTTGTTGTATTCAACAATCGAAAAACGGATATGAAAATTATTGCGTCCCTGTTCGTAGTGTTATTATTTGGCTGCAGGCAACCATCATCTTCCGAGATGCCGGAAAAGATACCCGTAAACGATCCCCACTCAGCGGCAAACTTCAACGAGGTTGTTACGAAGCACCTCGACCTGGACATCGCCGTGAATTTCGATGAAGAACAGATCAGCGGCAAGGCTGCCTGGACCATTGATAATACGGCAAAAGTGGACCATATTATTTTCGATACCTGGCGACTCGCGGTAGAACGTGTGACCCTGGGTACTGAAGAAAAGTCCACCGCCTTCACCCTGGGCAAAGACAGCGGGTATCTTGGGCGGCCACTGGAAATAAAAATTGACACCGGTACCACGCGGGTCAATATCTATTATTCCACATCCAGGGAAGCAGGCGCGCTCCAATGGCTCAAGCCTCAACAGACTGCGGGTAAAAAATTACCATTCCTCTTCACGCAATCCCAGCCGATCCTTGCAAGAAGCTGGGTACCCTGCCAGGATGGCCCGGCAGTTAGGTTTACGTATAACGCGACGGTAAGGGTACCTTCAAATCTTTCAGCCGTAATGAGCGCAGAGAACCCGCAACAACGTTCCCCTTCCGGGGTGTACACTTTCCGGCAACAAAAACCAATCCCATCTTACCTCTTGGCGCTGGCCGTTGGTGATATCTCCTTTAAGGCAATCGATCATCGGACCGGTGTTTACGCGGAACCATCAGTAATTGAAAAAGCCTCCTGGGAGTTTGCAGATATGGGCAAGATGGTGAATGCGGCTGAAAAATTATACGGTCCTTACCAGTGGGGACGCTACGACCTGATCGTATTGCCACCAAGCTTCCCTTACGGAGGAATGGAAAATCCCATGCTCACTTTTGCTACTCCAACAGTGATCGCCGGTGATCGTTCGCTGGTGGGCCTGGTGGCACACGAGCTGGCGCATAGCTGGAGCGGCAACCTGGTGACCAACGCCACATGGAACGACATCTGGCTTAACGAGGGGTTTACCACTTACTTCGAGAACCGCATCATCGAAGCGTTGTACGGAAAACCCGAAGCGAAAATGCAGGAGGTGTTTTCACGGCAAGACCTTGCAAGGGCAATAAAAGACCTGGGCGAAACAAGTATGGATACCCGGCTGAAACTAGACCTGGCCGGGCGTGACCCGGATGAAGGACTGGGTACGATCGCTTACGATAAGGGATTTGCTTTCCTTCGAACAATAGAGGAAACTTTCGGGAGGGACCGCTTCGACGCTTTCCTGAAGGATTACTTTTCGAAAAATGCATTTCAATCACGAACTACTGAAGAATTCCTTGGCCAGTTGAATGCGTACTTCGAAGACGACAGCAAGGGCCTGGAAAAATTACGGGCGGCGGAATGGATACGTGGTGTGGGCATTCCATCCAACATGCCGGCGGCAGTTTCACCGCAATTCACAAGCATCGATTCACTGCTTAAGCAGTGGGAGGCTACCAAACAGGCGACGGGGCTGAGTAAACTTATCGTATCTACCAACCAGAAATTGTATTTCCTTCGCAAACTTCCATCCTCCATCACCGCTGAGGAGATGGCCACGCTGGACAAGGAATTCGGATTTACGCGATCCGGTAATGCGGAATTACAAACAGCCTGGTATACGATCGCCATTCAAAAACAATACAAAGCCGCCACTCCTTACATTGAGAAATTCCTTATCGAAGTTGGCAGGCGGAAATTCCTCCGGCCCTTATATGGCGAGATGGTCAAAACTGCTGAAGGAAAAGCCTGGGCAAAGCAAGTGTACCAGAAAGCGAGGCCGAATTACCACCCGGTGGCATATAATACGATCGATGATATGCTGAAATAGACGCGGACTATTGAGCGTCTTGAATTTTGTCTGTCGCCCACTTCAGGGCGGTACGCAGTTGTTCGTCACGCGTGACGCCGGAATTATCAAGGACGATCGCGTCATCTGCTTTGCGAAGCGGGCTTACTTCACGGTTGCTGTCGATATAGTCGCGCATCTCGAGATTTGTCTTCACTTCCTCAATAGTGATATTGGGATTTTTCTCAAAAAGTTCTTTGAACCTTCGTTCCACCCTGACGGCCGGATCTGCGGTAACAAATATCTTGAGCTCAGCCTGGGGGAAAACAGTTGTTCCGATATCCCTTCCATCCATAACAATACCTTTTCGTTTGCCGAGCTTTTGCTGCTGGGCCACCGCGAACTCGCGTACCTCTTTTATCGTGGACACTTCGGAAACGCTTTCGCTTACCAGCATATCACGAATGAGTTGCTCTACATTTTCTTCGTTAAGGTACATATCGCTCACCCCGGTCTGGTCATTGTACCGGAAATCAAGGTCAATTTCTTTCAAAGCCTGCACAACGGCATCGCGGTCATACCAATCGATATGGCTCCGCAGGAAATAAAGCGTAATTGCCCGGTACATCGCGCCGCTGTCTATAAAGACATAGTTGAGCTCCTTCGCCAGCTGCCGCGCCAGGGTGCTTTTGCCACAGGATGAAAAACCATCGATCGTTATGATTATTTTCCGCATGCCGGTGTAAAGATGCACCAACCATCCAAAATAAAAAAGCCTGTTTGGGGAAACAGGCTTTTTGAATATGAGTCAGAAGAATTAATCGATCACTTCCGCGTCTTTCGGATATTTGGCACGGTTGAATACAAAAACCTTGTCGTTGATCACCGCATTGGTCTTAAGGTTGCTCAGGGTGAACTCAATTGTGTTCTTCGCCTTGTCAACTACTTTCGCCTTTGTAATAAGACCTTTTGTCTTGTCGACGTAAACGGTAACCTTTTCAAAGTTCTTGCGCTTATCGGTCGGGTACATTTCGATCTGGTGGGTGTTACCTGCAGATGAGATAAGCTTATAGGTGAAATCTTTGTCGTAAAAGTTAGAAAGCAGGTTTTGTGGGCTCAATGTGTTTGTATTTTCATCGGCTGAGGATATGGTGATGGTCTTTGATCCGTCATAGTTCCATACCGTTTTACCGTCGCTGATGATCTCCGTCTTACCCTGCTTCAGGAAATACTTCTGACCTTTAATGGAGATACTGCCGCTTTTGGCGCCGGCTGAAGTCCCTTTACTGGTAGTAGTCTTGATGGAAAAATTGGCGGTAATCCCTTTCGCGGCCTTCACCTTCGCGCTTACGCCATCCAGTACTTTTTTCGCTGCTGCGTCCTGTGCATTTGCCCCGAAAGACAAAGCAAAGAGCCCCAACATTATCGCTAATATTCTTTTCATGAATCTGTTTTTTTCCGGTTGCAAATATAGTGTCTATTGCCTGCCTGTTAAGACTTTCAGTGCACAAATTAGTTAAACCCTGGAAAAGTTAAAGCCGGGCGTATGAAGGAAATGGGGCTCTTTTGTTATTTTAGTTTAACAACCAGGACATGCCGCCAGTCAAACTCGATAAAAACGGGGTGTTCACCGTTCGTGAATGGAAGTCTTTAACACTTGTGGTCGCCACCATTTACCTGCTGGCAGGTATTGTTATCATCTCCAGGTTTGACCTCAATTCAACGCGATCTTACGTTAATATGCTGATCACTGTCCTTTGCTACTTGTTGTTTCCTGCATTTGTTTTTCGCGGCAAATCATTCAGCCGGGTAGATATTCTACGGATCAGCCAGGATGGGATCTATTACTATAACCGATTTATCACCGGCTGGGATAATTTTCATAACGCTTATGTAACTAATAAGATGGACGTGGGTTCATTCCAGGATAAATTTGAACTGGTTTTGGAATATTACCGCGACGATCTCCTGTACCAGAAAAAAAATCGCCTCACGAATACACAAGACCAGTCCGAAGAAGACATTCACGCCGCGATCATGTATTTCAACGTAAACCACCTTACTGTTTCTGCTGCTGGCGAAACACCGGGCGGTAAAGAAGACAAAAACGCGAACGCTTTAAGCCATTAAAGCAATGCACGCACCGATGCCCTCCCAATATGAATACTTCTTGTTTCTCCAGGCTTCCTGCCTTCATACTGGACACTGATCTCGAGGTTATTTGCCAGTCTCCTGGTGACATCCACCATCCAAAGCAGATTTTTTCCGGGTAACAATCCATCTAACATAATGTACCCGGTGGCGGTGTTGGAGAGGCCATTGTAAGTAATATTATTGAAACTGAACCGGCCGTTGATGCTGGTACGTTGCACGGCGTTGAACTTGCCATCGAGGGTAAATACATTGCTCAACGCCCGCTCTCCTCCATATAGCGCCGCGTTTTGCTTGTTGATATACTGGTAAGAAGCCTGCAACCTGAACCGTGTAAGGTGGGTGTAAATTAGCCGGGGCTCGATAGTGTGAATGTCCAACTCGTAATTCCGGTTGGCGAATTTAGGCGTATACAAATCATTGCCGCTGAATTTCTGAAGCAACTCGAACGTATAACGCTTTGCGACGTTTATTCTTCCTTTGAAGATCCAATCGCTTAGTTGCCTTGTTTCAAATCCGTACGTTAATATCGCCTTGTGATAGGTAGTGATATTGGTGACGTCAATACCCCAGGCGCTACTCGAGCGGTTGAACGAAAGGGTGTTGCTAAGGATATAGTTCAGTGTGATGAGTGACTGGTCCGCTACATTACCCTTAAACGGGTTGAATTCCGGGTCCCCATCCGACAATACTTTTTTACCCGCCTGCATAGACGACTGCAGGTTGACACGCGTGACCAGGTTTTTCCATTTCAGGTTCCGGATCGTCGACGCCACCGCTTTCGGGTTCAGGTTAAAACTATAATTGAACTGCGTATAATTCGCTTTGATAAATTCATTCGTCGGTGTGAATATGCGGATATACCTTGCCTGGTCGCTGAACAGCGCTATTTCGAACTCGCTGAGCTGCGGGATGCCGTCGCTATTGTAATCGATCCAGGTGTATTCGCCTCTTCCCGCCGGCACTTCGATAAATGAATAATCCCGGCGCTGCTCCTGTCCTGCGCCCAATTCATAAAGGATTGTACCCGTCAGCAAGCCCTTCCATTCATTCACCATGTACTCTATCCTGCCAAGCAAGCTGTTATCGGGTGTTAGTTTCGTGAGCGACTGGTCTTTGATCCGCAACTCGCGGTAGGTGACAGTCGTTCTCAACTGGTGCCGGCGATTGCCTAACAGTTCCACGGAAAAGCTGTAATTGTCACTCTGGTCGGCCTTGCCTAGTTTTTCCCGGTAAGGTAGTTGATCACGCCGGGTAAAATAAGTAAACGACCAACGGTTATCCTTCCCGGGGTCAGATTTGATAAAGGCTGACAGCACATCAAAATGAAAACTGGCTGGGTTGAGCGTGTCGAAGGCTTTATTTCGTTGTTCATTGTGCTCGACCGAATAGCCGGCGCCAATGATATGGTTCCTGAACCGCGGCATCTTCTTGATCAGTTCCACCGAAGGCCGGAAGAAAACTCCTTCGTCCACTGGAGAACGATGATTCGTCAGGTCTAAGGCCGACCTCAACTGCCAGCCTTTCGCTTCATTGAATTGCCGGAAGCTATGCCTGAAACCCCTGTACTGATCACTGCGCAGGTAACTGCTGAATGAATACGAGAGCGTATTCTTCCTGTCATCCACCAATGCGAGGCTAATAAAGGGCAGGTGTTCATCGGCCGGCGCATAGGTATATCCCAGCCCCCAGTCTCTCCCAAATTCTACCGGCCGCAAGCGTTCCACCGGGCGAAATCGTCGCTGCACAAATTCGTACCCCGCCGTAGACACAAGCTGTATCTGCCTTTTTGTGGTCTTCCATTTGTCTTCACGCTGCAACAGGAATTTGCCGGCGACACCAGTGTTATCTCTTTCTTGCCGGGAAGAAAAAGTGTTCGCGTCGTAATTACTGATCGCGGTTTCAATGCTCAGCGTAGTTCGTTCACCAGCCTGGTAGGTAAGGCCTCCACTCACCACCCGGTGCTTCTTCGGCGTAACGAGGAAGGCCGCAGGCTCGAAATTTCCCTGTCGTACACCGCCCACCGGTTGTACCCATTTGTACACCTTACCATTGGCGCCGTTGAAATCAGGTACATAATTTCCGCGCCCATGACCTACTTCGATAAAGTTCAGGCTGTACCGGGCGCTGTCCGGATCGGTTGAATAAACATAGATCGTCTCGGTCACAATACCGTAAGTGGTGTCTTTTTTATGATACAGGATCTTCGAGGCAGAAAAAGTGTCGATGGAAGCCACAGGGTACAGTGCCAGGTGAACCGAATCGCCCAGGTCGGCAAGGAATTGCTTTTGTTGAACATCCACCGTTTGGTTGATGGGCGAATTACGGGCATCCGCATTATTGTATACCGAAATAAATCCTTTGAGCTTTTTGTTCGCAACGATCTCGTTGCTGCCATACATCATTGAATTCAGGAAGTTGCGATCAGCATATTCGAACTCCACTTGTATGCGCCTGTCTTTCGTGATCATCCGCCGGGGCGTGAACGTCACTTCCGCGGTATTATAGTTGATCACGTAGTCCTGGTCCTCGCCCCTTTGCATCAGTTCACCGTCGATGTATACGCGCTCGGTCCCCGCCAGAATGATAAAGAAGAATTCGTTGTTGGCGCCCTGTAAACGGTATGGTCCCTGGTTACCTTCCAGTGGCTGCAGGATGTTACGTGTAAATTTCCCCTTCGCGATGGCGCCGCTCACTAATAACCGGTTACTGCCCGTGCTGCCCACCTTCGAAGACTGTTGGTAGGATATCCCCTGCAGCCTTTTATAAAAATTGAGAAAATAGGAATGGTTCTCACGGATGTCTATATCACCCAGGCTCACTTCCCAGTTTTTCTTCCGGAACTGCAGCAGTATCTTATCAAACTCGTTCAGCTGGCTGGTAGTTCCATCAGGTTGGATCGGCAGGTTGTTATCGGTGATGGCAGCGGAAATTTCCACGCTGTCGCCGATCATACCGTTCATCTGCAGGTTGAGCTGCGAATTAAACACCGCGTCCTGGTTATTACCAAAGCTGAGGCTCCTTCCGAAACTTCCATTATAGTTGACATTGCCGAAATCAAACAGGCCCGTAGTGGATGCCTGTTTGCCCGGCTTCTCCACCACGTAAGGGGTGAACACAGTTGATTTCCGGATACTATCAAAATTGAAACGCATCGTTTCCGCGTTGAGCCGGAATGGGAATACGCGGTAGACGATAAATACACTGTCTACAGTAAGTTTATTTCTCCAGGTTAAGACGGACTGGATGACATCAAGATGATAGTCGGAAGTGTCGGCATTGGAAACACGGACTGACCCGGGAACGATACTTAAGGAATCAAACCGTACGATGCCTGACCGCAAGGGCGCAAAACAACAGGCACAAAAAGAATATGTAACGGGATCGAATCACTTATGTATCAGTAAGTAGCCATCAACCCATAAAAATATTCTTTTCGTGTTTCTGAATAGACATATTAACAAAGCGATTAGCTGCCTGCTTACAAGCGGATTATGTTGCCGAAATAAACCGCATTTATAAAGAGTTTTGCGGTGCCCAGCCAGAACGCACGGAAGTTCAGGTTATCTACCATGGAAATCACTCTCCCAGAACCTACCTGGTCGATGTTGATCACCGCGTTATTTTTTACCAGGTTCCTGTGCCCCCGGAAAAGATACCCGCTCTGCAAAGGGTTATCCGTAAGCACCACCGGCGCGTCATAATAACCGTTGTTCTTATCCATGAACATAGTGTTCGACTTGAACACTGAGACTGTCGGCTGGCTATAGCCATAGCATATCGGGTGTGACAGGTCCATCTTCGCTTCAAAAATGGAACCCGTCATGTCCTTAGCACGCTGTTCATCCGAGCGGAGGTAATAAGGCAGCGTCAAGGTGGTATCTTTCTTTTCCGGGTCAGTTCTAAAGATCACTTTGGTGAACCCGTTTTGCGACAACCATCGCGTGGCATCTTCAGTCGCGATCAGGGTACCACCGCCACCAATCCAGGATTTCAACTTGTCCTGCGCGGGCTTATCAAGGCCACGATAATTGCCGGAAGGCATGATAATAACGTTGTATCTCGAAGGATCGATCGCACCGAACCGTTCAACATCCACTATCGACACGGGTATGTTGAATCGTTGGTCCATCAGGTGCCAGATCTCGCCCACGTCTGTTGCCGTTGTACCATTACCACCGAACATCATTACAGAAGGCAATTTCACCGCGGAAAAGCTGCCACTCCCAAGATCGATGCCTCCGGACGCCATCCCGGTGTTTACTGCGATCACATCAATACCGGTACCGCTGATCGCCTGCTGCAAAGTATGGAAAACTTCTGCCGCCGACTTTCCCGGCTGGATCGCTGAAATAAAGACAGTCCCATAATCAAAAGCCTCGGTCTTTCCATTAATGTTCATCGAGAATTGCTGCGTTGCCACCCTTGGTTGGATGCCTTTGGATTGCAGGGTATACAACACACGTGGGGCCAGCAGTTCGTTCCATCGCAACAGGTACCCGTAATTGCTCATGCCGCCGGATACCTTTTCAGCCGTCTTTGAAATCGCGGACACCTGTGCGCCAAGTGATCCTGCAGATTTCAATTCCGCGTAAGGCAGGCCGAAAGCGAGTGGCATCGTCCATGCTGTCACATCATAGAATAAGCTGTCCTTGTATTCGGAAGTCTTTTCAAAAATTGTCTTGATCAGTTTGAACTGTGGTTGGTTAGTAGGAATAACATATGCCGAATTCGCTTTAAAGGCTTTACCATCTGCATTCGTATTCTCTTTCAGCGCGTACACTTTTATCTGCTGGCGCAGCAAAATATCAAGAAATACATTCGTCTTGCTCTGGTCCTTCTCGTCACCGAATACGTAAGCTTTTACAGGGAATGACTCCGCTTCCGATTTGACATCTTTATAAAAATCACGCTGGTAATTCAGCATCTCTTTTCTCAGGTTCCTTGCCGCCTCCAGTGTAGACAGGCTGGTCACGAATTGGTTCTTTATCGTGAACGGGAAAGTGAGGATTCCGTTCGCTGTTTCCTGGGCGTGGCCACGACTGCTCGCCTGCTCGAACAGGATGCCGATCGCACCGTGGATATCCGGGAAGGTTGAGCCTTTTCCATAATAAAAATCATCATACCCCTCTTTCGTAAAATACAACGAACCCACACTATCCAGGTACCTGGCATGATAGGTCCCGATCGCTGCTGTAAGTTTTTGATTCAATGCGGGCGTATTCGGATTTACTCTGGAAGGGACACCCGGCTGGAAAAAAAACGTAGCGTTACTTCCTTGTTCATGGTGGTCGGTCAGGATATTTGGCTTCCAGTCGTGGAACAACTTTAACCTGTTCTGGCTCTCCACGTGTTGCGCAGGCAACCAGTCACGGTTCAGATCGAACCAGTAATGGTTAAAACGTCCGCCCGGCCAGGCTTCATTGAACTCCCTGGCGTTGGGATCAGCCACCATCGTTTTGCTCTTGTGCATATTGGCCCAGGTCGCAAAGCGGTTGAGTCCGTCAGGATTAAAGGAAGGATCAAGAATGATCACAGTATTGTCCAGCAAGGCATCGATATCCTTTCCCTGTGCGGCGGCGAGATGATAGGCCGTGAGTAAAGCGGCATTCGAGCCACTGCTCTCGTTACCATGGATGCTGTAACCCATCCAAACAACGATGGGCATATTATTGACGTCAAGCGAAGAAGAATTGTTCGCGTCGGCCAGCTGCACATGTTGCTGGCGTATCTGCTCGAGCCGCTGGTGATTCTTTGGCGATGTGACGATCAGCGCCACCTGGGGCCGGCCCTCGTAGGTAAGTCCGGTCACCTGCATCGTCATCCTGTCAGAAGCCGCATCCAGCGCCTTCATATAATTCACCAGCCGGTCGTGTGTAACATGCCATTCACCCACTTCATGATAGATCACGGATTTAGGCGTGGGGACCGATGCATCGTAAGTCACCGTATTCGGAAGGTAATAGTCAAGTGTCTGCGATGAGGTACAAATCGTGAAGGCCAGCATTACAAATACGAGCAATGGTCTCATTAAGCAAAGTTTGCCTTGAAGATAACCACTCATCCACTCCCAACAAAAAATCCCGCCGGGCGGGACTTCTATATTTTTCCTGGATTATTTTATCCATTTATAATTCTTAATTATAAACTCCTCTCCTACCCATACATCTCCGCCCGTAACTCATGAACCCGCTTGTCTTCCATATACTCGTCAAATGTCATCAGCCTGTCGATAATGCCTTTAGGCGTCAGTTCAATCACACGGTTCGCTACTGTCTGCATGAACGTATGGTCATGGGAAGTAAGCAGCACCACCCCGGGGAACACCTGGCAGCCATCGTTGAATGCCTGGATACTTTCCAGGTCAAGGTGGTTGGTAGGCTGGTCGAGAACGATCAGGTTGGGGTTCTGCAGCATCATCCTGCTCACCATGCACCGCACCTTTTCTCCACCGCTCAATACGTTGGTCTTCTTAGAAATGTCGTCACCGCTGAACAACATCTTGCCCAGGAAGCCGCGCAGGAATGGTTCATCCGCATCGGTCACATGCGCCGGAACGAACTGTCGCAACCATTCCAGGAGGGTGAGCTTATTCTCGAAGAACTCGTTATTCTCCAAAGGCAGGTAAGCCTTGGTGATCGTAGTACCCCACTCAAAACTTCCTGCATCCGCTTTCGCGTTGTCGTTAATGATCTCGAAGAAATTGGTCACCGCCAGCGGGTCCTTACTCAGGAAAGCGATCTTATCACCCTTATTCACGCTGAAAGAAACATCCTTGAACAGCGGGCGACCATCGATACGCTTCGCCAGCTTCTCTACATTCAATATCTGGTTACCCACTTCACGTAACGGCTGGAAGATAATGCCCGGGTACTTCCTGTTGGAAGGCTGGATATCGTCGATCGTGAGTTTCTCCAGCGCCTTTTTCCTGGAGGTCGCCTGCTTACTCTTCGACGCGTTGGCGGAGAACCGCGCAATGAAATCCAATAATGCCTGGCGCTTCTCTTCCGTCTTCTTATTCTTATCCGTGATCTGTCGCGCCATCAGCTGCGAACTCTCGTACCAGAACGTATAGTTACCGGTGTAGATCTTGATCTTTTGCTTGTCCACGTCCGCTACGTGCGTGCAGATCTGGTCGAGGAAGTGACGGTCGTGGCTCACTACCAAAACAACGTTCTCGTAATCGGCCAGGAAGTTTTCCAGCCAGCCGATGGTCTCGATGTCAAGACCGTTCGTCGGCTCATCCAGCAGGAGAATATCAGGATTTCCAAACAGTGCCTGTGCCAGCAACACCCGTACTTTCAGGTTACCCGGGATGTCTTTCAACAGGCTCTGGTGATAGACCTCTGTTACACCCAGGCTGCTCAACAGGCTCGCCGCCGTGCTTTCCGCTTCGTAACCACCCATCTCACCGAAGTCGGCCTCCAGGTGCGCTGCCTTCATGCCATCTTCCTCGCTAAAATCCTCCTTCGCGTAAATGGCCTCCCGCTCATGCATCACTTCCCACAACTTCTTATGACCCATCAACACCGTATTCAATACATGAATGTCATCAAACTCGAACTGGTTTTGTTTCAGCACGGCCATCCGCTCACCCGGCGTTATCTCCACTGTGCCTTTATTGGGTTCTATCTCACCACTTAATATCTTAAGAAAAGTTGATTTACCTGCTCCATTCGCACCAATTACCCCATAACAATTGCCCTTCATGAAGTTCAGGTTCACCTCGTCGAACAATACCCTTTTGCCATAGGCCAGCGTCACGTTTCTAACACTTATCATGCTTTATCCCCTGTTTTTTTGAGGCGGCAAAGATATAATGTGGCACCGAGAAAGCTGAAAATTTGAAAATCACTGCTTTTGCCGGGGATCCTGCACATTTTTGTTCCTTATTTTAGTCCCCAAAGATTGTTGTATGAAACGTTCCCTGAAAGCAGGAATAGTCTTTGGCACTTTTATGTCGGCCTGGTTCATCTTCTCGTCAGTCGTCATTGACAAACAGGACATTGTACCCGGCATTCTCACCGGGCTGGTTTTAGGACTGTTGTCGGCTGTCTTTTTCGGAGCCACTATGCACTGGTTCACGAAAAAAACCGACAAAGTGGTGCAGATCAACCTGCTCCCGGGCGAGCGTCTTTTGTTCCAGACCCGGGCCAATCATTTCAAGGGCATGGAAGCCGTAGGTGGCAAACTCACCCTTACGGATCAACGCCTT
>JAJTCI010000083.1 GCA_021323155.1 Chitinophagaceae bacterium
AAGATCGACGCCAGCGTGAGCGTGGCGATGAGTGTAAATAACAGCCTGGTGTGCTGGGGATTGGAAGCCTATGGCAACGAGGAACAAAAGCAAAAATACCTGACGCCGCTGGCACAGGGAAAGAAAGACGGAGAGTTGCATATCGGTGCCTTTTTGCTGAGCGAACCCGAAGCAGGCAGCGACGCGACCTCACAACGCACTACCGCTGAAGACAAGGGCGATCATTACCTGTTAAACGGGACTAAGAACTGGATCACTAACGGGTCGTCCGCTTCGGTGTACCTGGTGATGGCGCAGACAGATGTCTCCAAGGGCAGCAAAGGCATCAACTGCCTGATCGTGGAAAAGAGCTGGCCGGGTGTGACGGTATCAGCCAAAGAGAATAAGCTTGGTATCCGCGGCAGTGACACGCATAGCATTCTTTTTAATGACGTGAAAGTACCCAAGGAAAACAGGGTAGGCGCGGATGGCTTCGGTTTCACCTTTGCGATGAAGACGCTGATGGGCGGCCGGATCGGAATCGCTTCCCAGGCACTGGGCATCGCGAGCGGTGCTTACGAGCTGGCATTAAAATACTCCAAGGAAAGAAAAGCATTCGGTAAAGAGATATGCCAGCACCAAGCGATACAGTTCAAACTCGCTGACATGGCCACGCGTATAGAGGCTTCCCGGTTACTCTGTTTAAAAGCGGCGTGGGAAAAAGACCAGAAGCAGGATTACAGCCTGAGTTCGTCAATGGCTAAGGTATTCGCATCCGAGACAGCCATGTGGACGGCGGTGGAAGCGGTGCAGGTCCATGGTGGCTATGGTTTCGTTAAAGAGTACCACGTGGAGCGCCTGATGCGGGATGCGAAGATCACCCAGATATACGAAGGGACGAGCGAGGTGCAGCGGATAGTGATCAGCAGGGCGATATTGAAGTAATTATGAATTAAGAATTACAAATTAAGAATTATGGATGCGCATGGTCTTTTCTTAATTCATAATTCTAATTCGGCAGTCACCTACACCTATTATACTCTGAAATAATATTCCACAGCACATCCGCTCTTTTCTCTTTGAAGAGGCTTACCTGCGCGTAGAAATAGCCGGCATCCTTGTTGGCGATCTTGCTTGCTAAAGCCGGGCAGTCCGCAACCAGCTTACTCATTTTTTCGTCGAAGTTGGGAACGAATTTCGATGAGTTCACTGCCCATACGGCGTCTCCTGTTTCAGCAGGGAACTGCATGTAGTATTGTGTCTCGTAGCGGGTACGGGTTGAAGTGGTGCCGTCGCGGTTTGTGACGGTGGACTTATCCTTTTCCAGGTTCTCGTAGAGATGGATCCGGGAACCTTTTGGGGTGAGCTGTTTCATAAAAGAGTAATTCGCGCCTAGTGAAAAGCCACCACGGATCTCTTTCAATTCATAGTATTCGCCGCGGAGATCATATCCTTCCACATCCTGCAGGGCGTAATGCTGTGGTTTCTTTTCGCCGGGAAGAAAGACCTTTACACGACTGCCCAGCGAGTTATCGGTATTCACTACCAGCTTGCCTTCCACCGTTCTTCCATTGGTGAGGTGGAGGGTACCTGAAAGATTGCGGAATTCATTGGGTGATTCAAAAGTCGCGGCGGACCTGCAGGCGGAAAACAAAATAATGACCGCGGCAACTAAGGGTAGATAGGGTTTCATAAAGCTTTGGTTTGAGGGTAAACAAAATTACTTTCGCAAAATAAAAGCGAATTCGATGCCGGTCAATCAAGGTAACTACGAACAGATTGTTAAAGAGTTAGCTGAAAAGGGCGTGACACTGGTGGCGGTGAGTAAAACAAAACCGCCGGAAGATATCCAGACGCTGCAACGCCTGGGACAGGTTGATTTCAGACAAAGTTCGGTATGGATGCCGCGGAAATAGCCGAAGCGGTAACCGCTATGCCTGCGCTACGGCATGTAAATGTAAAAGGGCTAATGGGCATGGCCACGTTCACAGATAACACAGCGCAGCTCCGTTCCGAATATCGCTACCTTAAGCAATTATATGACGAATTAAGATCCAGGAGCGCGGAATGCGCTGCATTCAGCATTCTTTCGATGGGGATGAGCGGTGATTACGCCATCGCGGTGGAGGAAGGCAGTACGATGGTGCGCATCGGCAGCCTGATCTTCGGCGAAAGGCAGTATCCCTGAATCATTTAATGGTAGTAAGTATACAGGCGATGCGGTGAGCAGCCAGTAGCAACCGGTCCGGCATGGATCAGTTCCGCATTAATACGGTCATCCTTGTTCCAACCAGGTATTTTCTTCCCATTGGCACATAGCTCACGTATTCTGTATGATCTGTTGTTCTCCAGGTTAGGAGTTGCTGGTAGTTGTTGGAGTAGCGTTCAACAGTATCGACTCTCACCAATTCCGCGTCCACTAAGTCGGCCTGGATCCCTTCTCTTGTGCTGTAGCAGCTTGTCAATACTGCGGCGAATGCAATTACGAATAACTTTTTCATAGTTCCCTGTTTGTGTAGTTCTGAAAATTTTTTCCTTTCTCTTGCAAGTGCCTTTCTTCCGGTTAAAAGCAGGGTTATTTTCTTTCTCTTAATGAATTGTCAAAGTCTGTTCCAGAAATTTCCGGGGCGAGGGATTGCGGAGGAAATATTTTCAACATTTCTATGCACTGGCGCTGGAATGCAGTGCTGGCAAGTGTTTCAGCGGACCGCTGCCGCTTCGAAATTATTTTTAAGTCCCAGTTCCGAGGGCTGGAATTTATAGCTGAGCTGGTAGCAGGAGAGTACGTTCAGGAGGTTCCGGATCTTCCACTCTACCATGAGGGGATGGGAGATGATAGTAAAATCAAAACGTTTCAGATCACCCAGGCAAAGCTCGAATTCCAAAGCATTATCCTCCACCTTGCGCCGCGCCATAAAACGAAACTCCTGTTCATGGCTGAATGAAACGTCCTTTACAAAACCGATGTCGACTTCTGAGGAACGGTGGTCCGACTGTGGGAGGTCCGCGTATTCCACCTGGCCATATTCCAATCCGGTGAAGTGAAGGTCTTCGGCCCTGGCAGCACGGGTGACCAGGTCGATCAGGCTGTTCGCATTGAAGCGAATGGCGACGCTGTCGGCATTGGAATACAGGTTCCACATGGCCACTGATTCTTTTTCGCCGATATACCAGCAACAGGCAAAGCGGTCTTTCTGGAGGCGCCGGTATTGTTCCCGCAGGGTTGAGTGCCGCTGTTTGAGTTGGGCGATGCTGCGGAGCATTTCATCATTGTCTCGCATGTTCCCGATGGCTTGCGTCTGTCGCCTCACGTCTTTCACCGCCTCCGCGGTATGGGCGCAGAAACCTTCATTGAGGTCTTCAAAGGTATCCAGGCGTGCAAACCTCAGTTTACTCTGCGTGATGAAATACAGGAAGCTATGAAGGTCCACGTACCGCGTGAGCAGGGTATTGGCCGGTAAGTTTTCCTTGAGGCGGCTGGTGATCTCCATAACTGTTTTTTACCCAAAAACATGCCTGCGTAGAGGGAAAAGGGTTTACCGGGGTTATTTGTACTCGCCAAAGACCTTTCTCAGTTCATCGGCGATCTCACCGAGCGAGCAACGGTTTTCAACTGCGGTAATCACCGGCGGCATCAGGTTGCTGCCTTCTTTCGCCGCGATGGCGACTTGTTCCAGGCAAGCCTTCGCTTTTGTTGCATCGCGCTGTTCGCGCAGTGCTTTGAGACGGTCCGCCTGCACGGTACGGATGCTATCGTCAACCCGGAGGATGGGTGTGTCGCTTTTCTCAGTACTAGTGAACTTATTGACTCCCACTATCACCTTGCCGCCGGTCTCTATTCCGCGCTGGTAGTTGTAGGCGCTGCGTGCGATCTCGTCCTGGATGAATCCCTGTTCGATCGCAGACACGCTGCCACCCATCGCATCGATACGATTGATGAGTTCCCAGGCTTTACTTTCCACTTCGTCGGTTAGTGCTTCAACAAAATAACTTCCTGCCAGGGGATCGACCGTATCCGCCACACCGCTTTCGTAAGCTACTACCTGTTGCGTGCGTAAGGCGATCCTCGCCGCTTCCTCAGTAGGCAGGCTGAGTGCTTCGTCATACCCATTTGTATGAAGGGACTGCGTACCGCCTAATACCGCCGAAAGTGTCTGTATGGTAACGCGGGAAATATTATTGTGAGGTTGCTGAGCGGTGAGGGTGCTTCCCCCAGTCTGGGTGTGGAAACGCAGCATCATCGCCTTGGGATCGGTAGCACCGAGGTCCTTCATCATCTTTGCCCACATTCTCCGGGCGGCGCGGAATTTCGCCACTTCTTCGAACAGATTGTTGTGCGCATTGAAGAAAAATGACAAGCGCTTACCGAATACATTGATGTCAAGGCCTTTTTCAAGCGCGGCCTGTACGTATGCTTTGCCATTGGCGAGCGTGAAAGCGATCTCCTGCACCGCGCTGCTGCCTGCTTCCCGGATGTGGTAACCGGATATGGAGATCGTATTCCATTTGGGTAACTCGTTGCTGCACCATTCAAATATATCCGTGATGATGCGCATGGACGGTTTGGGCGGATAGATATACGTGCCTCTTGCCGCGTATTCTTTCAATATGTCGTTCTGGATCGTACCGGTGATCTTCCCGAGGTCAGCT
This sequence comes from Chitinophagaceae bacterium, assembly GCA_021323155.1. Lineage (GTDB taxonomy): Bacteria > Bacteroidota > Bacteroidia > Chitinophagales > Chitinophagaceae > JAEZDC01. The sequence goes on from JAJTCI010000083.1 coordinate 4,630, forward strand.
CCCTGTTCCCGGGCCAACGCCACGTACAAGGAAAGCAAAATGTACCCGGTGGCGTTAATGGTCATGGAGGTGGACACGTTCTCCAGTTGTATTCCATTGAACAGTCGTTGCATATCGTCAATGCTGTCAATGGCGACGCCAACTTTTCCCACTTCGCCTTCAGAAAGCGGGTGGTCACTGTCATAACCGATCTGGGTAGGCAGGTCAAAGGCCACGCTCAGGCCACTTACGCCCTGTTTGAGCAGATAGTGATACCGCTTGTTGCTTTCTTCCGCGGTAGAGAAGCCTGCGTACTGTCGCATGGTCCAAAGCCTGCCGCGGTACATGTCTGCTTGCACACCCCGGGTGTAAGGAAACTCACCAGGAAGTTCTTCTTTACCTGCCGTCCTGTCTTGCTGCGTGTAAAGCGGTTTAATTTCAATCCCGCTGTCAGTGCTTTTTTTGTCCATAGTTTATAGTGTAGGCGAGCGCAGTTCGTGCATGTTCGTCATCATTTGATCACTTACATGATCTTCTTGGCCTCGTAGCTCAATACTTCGCTTACCACTTCGTGCAGGGTGCCTTTGCGATCGTTCATCAGGTATTGCAGCAACTGCTTGTTCAGGTCCAGCGCCGAAGCATTGGGAGGAAGGATATTGGCCAGCTGGTTAATGATGAGCAGGTTTTGTTCTTTGAGGTTCTTTACCGAGTTCCAGGCTTCGGCGCTCACATAGATCTGCTGCGAAATATTGTATTCAAATTCCTCCCGGATGTTGCGGGTGAGGATGAATTGCATATCCCGTGCGGAGATGTCGGTTTGTCCCACCCGGCTGATCAGGTTTGGCAGGGCGATGCGGTCTACCAGCAGCACGAGCCGTTCGTAAGCCTGGAGCTGGAGCTGAACGGTAGCGGAGCTGTCGGAGCTGGTAAACATCTTACGGTTCTTAATTTTCCGGTCCCAGGCAAGGTTGACAGCCAGGCCCCCGAGTATCAATCCGCCAGCGCCGACCAGCAACATGATGATATTATCCTCCATTGGGTTGTTTTTGTAAAAGTACGAAAACGCCACACAGGCTATGGTCCTGTTAAATAACTAATTATGCGTAAGTAAAGGAAATCTTTTCCGTTTAACGAAATAGGCCGCCGGCGTTGGAAAGCCGGCACTGGTTATTTTTGTTCTGAAAACGATAAGTATGGAAGTGACACAACAGATACCGGTGACTTTTACCGAAGGGGCATTGGGTGAAATACGTCGCCTGATGAGCGAAGCAGGATTTGATACCACCCAGAAGCTGCGCGTGGGCGTGAAGGGCGGCGGGTGCAGCGGGCTGAGCTATGTGCTGGGGTTCGATCACAAGGCCGAGGGTGACGAAGAGTTCAGCGTTGAAGAGATACCTGTAATCTTAAATCCCAGTCACCAGATATACCTGTTTGGTATGCAGATCGACTGGCAGGATGGTTTGAATAGCCGTGGCTTTACGTTCAATAACCCGAATGCCAGTACCACATGTGGGTGCGGGAGTTCGTTTGGGGTGTAACTGATCAGTCAAAAAGGCAATCAGTCATTAAGACATTGTGGGAGACGGCGATGGTGAAAAGTGAAAAGGCAAAGCTCCAAAAAGAAAAAGGCGATCATTCGATCGCCTTTTTAATGTGTATGATTTCAGGATCACTTTTTCTCTTCTCTCATGTTGCCGAGGGGTTTGTTCCTGGCGAAGTCGAGGAGGATAGGAGCAGCCACGAAGATGGATGAGTAAGAGCCGGTGACCACACCGATCAGCATCGCGAAGGCGAAACCTCTCGTTACCTCGCCACCAAAGATGAAGAGGATGAGGATGGTGAGGAATACGGTTACTGACGTAATGATCGTACGCGCCAGGGTTTCGTTGATCGCACGGTTGATCAGTGCGCCTTTCTCCATCGTAGGGTACAAACGGCTGTCTTCACGGATACGGTCATATACGATAACGGTATCGTTCATCGAGAAACCGATCACGGTGAGTATCGCCGCAATGAAGTGCTGGTCGATCTCCAGCGGGAAGTTCACCACGTTCCTGAGATAGCTGAAGACGATGAGGGTTACCAATACGTCGTGCAGCAATGCCACGATCGTTCCCACCGAATACCGCCAATCGCGGAATCGCATGAAAATATACAGGCAGATCACTAGTAATGCCAGCAAGGTGGCATAGGTAGCGCCTCGTTTCAGGTCGTCAGAGATCGTCGGTAATACAGTTTGCGAGCTCTGGAGGTATTGCGTAGACGCAAAAGCCGGATAAGAGACGTTTCCAAGGAAAGGCTGTAAGCCTTCATAGAGCTTCGCTTTCACCGTCGAATCGGTGCGGTTGCTTGTCTCATGGATCAGGTAAGCAGTCGTGATATTCAGCTGGCTGTTTGAACCCACGGTTTTGATCACCGGGCTTTCGTTAAAAGTGGCTTTCAGACGATCTCTTACCTGTTCGATGTCCTGTGGTTTATCGAAACGTACGGTATAGCTACGACCTCCCGCGAATTCCACGCCCTGGTCAAACCCGTTGAAATAAGTACCTACACCAAGGAGCAGGATGATGGCTGAGAAGCCATATGCATACTTGCGGTATTGAACGAATTTATAGGCCGCGTGCCTGAAGATGCGCTTGGAGAGCGGGGTGAAATACTGGAAGTGTCTCTTCTTATTGGTGTACCAGTCTGTGATCATCCGCGACACCATGATGCCGGTGAACAATGACAGCAACAACCCGATGATCTGGGTGGTGGCGAAGCCAAGTACAGGACCCAGTCCGAAATAGAAAAGGATGATGGCCGTGAGCAAACTGGTGATGTGACCGTCGAGTACCGGCGCGAGTGAACGGTTGTACCCATCGCTTACCGCCGCCTGGTAGCCTTTCCCCTTGGTCAATTCTTCTTTTATCCTTTCAAAAATGATTACGTTGGTATCTACGGCCATACCGATCGTGAGGACCAGACCAGCGATACCTGCAGCAGTCAAAGTAGCATTCAATGCGCTAAGGATACCTACGGTAAAGAAGATATTCAGAATAAGCGCGATGTTGGCCACCCATCCACCTGTGTTATAGTAGATGAGCATCAGCGCGAAGATGACACCAAATGAGATCAAAAACGCGAGTGAACCACCTTCTACCGACTCCTGGCCGAGTGTAGGCCCTACCACCTGCTCCTGTACGATCCTTGCAGGAGCCGGAAGCTTACCGGATTTCAGGATCTGCGCAAGATCCTGCGCTTCCTGTATAGAATAGTTACCAGTAATGGAAGAGGATCCATTAGGGATCTTTCCCCTTACAAAAGGTGCACTGTATACGAAATTATCGAGCGTGATCGCGATCGGTTTGCCTACGTTCTTTTCGGTCATGTCGGCCCAGGTCCTGGTGCCCGTGTTGTTCATATCCATACGGATAGACACGCCACCTAACTCGTCGTAGTCTTGGGTTGCGTCGCTCACCATCTCGCCCCCGAGCCTGGCCTCACCATTTGGTAAGGTTTTAACCGCGTATAACAGTAATTCGCCGTTATCGGCGGCTTCTTTGTTCTCCGGTTTGCCGTACATGAAGGCGAGGTTTGCCGGGAACTTATCTTTTACGAACGGGAGATTCAGGTAGCTGTTAAGGACCGACGTGTCCCTGCCCCTGAGCACGCCCAGTGCCGCGGGCCATTGCGGTTTCCCATCGGGTCCGGGCTGGGCGTTCATTAACGCCACGATGCGTTGGATAGGGAAGGAGTCCACCTGGTTTGCGCCTGCGCCCGCTGTCACACCTTTATTACCACTGTCAATATCAGAAATCTTTCCTGTTGTGTTAGAATCACCACCTGTCCTGGTTACCACTTGTTTGCTGGTATCCTTTTTTACAGTGTCAGTGGTTGGCCGCCCTGAATTGAAGTTGAATATGGAAGCTTCCGCTCTTTGAATGCTCGGGTATACTTCGTCAAGGTTATATACTTCGAAAAACTGGAGGTTCGCGGTGGACTGCAGGTATCTTCTTACGCGTTCCGGGTCGCGAGCGCCGGCCAATTCGATATTAATGATACTCTTTGTTTCGTCCCTGTTGATATTGGGAGAAGCCACACCAAAACGGTCGATCCTCGTCCGGAGAATGTTGAATGTGTTATTGAACGCGGTGGTAGATTCAGTCCTGAGATAGCTGAGTACCGCGTCGTTGTTATCTGCGAATTTTACACGGTCATTGCTTTTACCCGCGAAGAATGGCGCCAGCTGGATATTCGCAGCGGAAGCTTCTTCACCAAACAATGTGATCAGGTTCGATCCGCTGTTGGCTTTACGCTGTACGGCTTTATTCAAAGCGGTAAGGAATGCGGGATCCTTGGTGTTATTGGCGAGTGACTTGATCAGACCGTCCAGGCCCACTTCCATTGTAACGCTGATACCGCCCTGGAGGTCCAAGCCCAGCATAAGTTCCTGTTGTTTCGCGTATTGATAAGTGCCCAGACCGAATACGATCTTTTTCCCCTTGGTGCTGTCCAGAATGATCCTGAGTCGCCTGTCTTTTTCTACATCGAGTGTATCCTGGTAGAGGTCCTGTAATTCCTTATTATCGGGATATTTCTGCTGGGGAGTAGGGAAATTTGCTTTTACCCAGGCGTTCGCCTTGTCTTCCATTTTGTTCTCGTGGCTGCGAACAAACCAGGTGAATGAAAGTTGGTAAAGACATATCAAGATCAATGCAATAGTAAAAAATCGCACCAAGCCTTTCAGTTGCATATAAAACGGGGTTTATTTTTAATGGCGGCAAAGATAGGGGTTTGGCAATGAAAAAAAAGCTTCAAAATCCCTTAAGACTCAAGGGGTTTCGCACTTCATTCTCAGCCGATTACTGAACGTCGATTAATTGAATATCAAAATAGAGAATGGTGTTGGAAGAGATCACGCCACCGGCTCCATAACAGCTATAGGCAAGTGAAGATGGAACGATCAGGCGTATCTGTCCGCCTTTCTGGATCAGCTGGAGACCGATCTTCCAACCTTCCAGCAGGTCGCGAAGCAGGAAAGCCACCGGGGTGGTCTTCTGGTCGAAGACTGTACCATCCAATGTTTTCCCTGTGTAGGTGACGTACACGATAGAATTGACATTGGGCGTAGGTCCGAGCCCCTGGTTCACGATATGGTAGTATAAACCGGTGCTGTGTTTTACCGCGGGAATGCTGTTAGCGGTAGCATAGGCAGTGATCTGCGGCTCCTCGCTTTCGGGGCTCACGGGTTTACAGCCATTATCACTGCATCCTGAAAATGCAATAGCGGAAACCAGTATCGAAAAAATAAACCTTCTCATTATTAGTTTTGTTTTAGCACAGACTGTTTCGCCGTTTCTCCTGCTGCATTGGCAGCGGCTTTATTTTGTTTATCCAGCAGCTCAAGATAACGTTGTTCGTTCATATCCCATTTATGCTTCTTGCTGAAAATGGCAATGAAAGCGACGATCCCGGCAATGGCGGCCAGGAATACGATAGGGCTGGAATTGCCGTAAGCGCTCATCTGGGCGCGTTCGTACCACCCGGAAGCAAACACGGCTACGATGGCCACGGCAAAGGTGAGTCCA